>JBGSWY010000216.1:0-7414 GCA_041751715.1 Burkholderiaceae bacterium | reverse complement strand
GCCAGCGCGATCAACTCGTCGCGCAGATCGGCGCATTGCCGGGCGAGTGCTTGCGACCAGATCACGGCTTCGATGCCAACATCGTCGACGCGGTCAAGCACAGCCGGCATGGCTGGGCTCTGCGGCGCGGCGCGCGGCTCTGCCACCAACGCGGCGAAGTGGTCGGCCACCCCGGTTGCGCGCGTAGCCAGTGCATCTATATGCGTCCAGGCCGAGTCCAGCGTGTAGTCGCTCGCAGCCGCCGCGTGGTCGAGGGCAGCCGCAAACTCCGCCACGGCGAGCGGCGCATCCTGGCCGATCGACTCCTGCAGAACTCCAAATGTGTCGCGCAGGCCTTCGATCCAGCGCGCGTTCAGGATGGGAGCGTCGCCGAGCGCATACAGCCCTTCGCGCAACGTCATCAGATGCCCGGCCAGATTGCCGCTGTCGACGGTCGAAACGTACCTCGGGAACAGCGGAGCGAGCGTGCGCGTGTCGTACCAGTTCAGAAAGTGCCCGCGATAGCGCTCCAGCGACTGCATCGTGCGCAGCGCGAGGGTCGTGCGCGTGATCAGTCGCCCGGACGATACGTATCCGAAGTCATACGCGGTTAAATCGGCGAGCAGCGCCAGCCCCATGTTGGTCGGCGACGTGCGATACGCGACCGTGACTTCGCTTCTATCCTGCACGTTGTCGGGCGGCAGCCAGTTTCCTTCCGGGCCGACGTACGTCTCAAAGTACCCCCACGTCCGCCGCGCCAGCTTTCGCAGAAACTGCGTCTGCTCGAGCGACAGCTCCGCACTGCGCGGCGCCAGCGGACGGCTGATCCACCACGCGAGCGCGGGCGATACCAGCCACAGCAACAGAATTGGTGCAGCCAGAGGCAGGGCCCCGGCGTTGACCCCCGGCAGCAACGACCACGCCAGCACCGCCACTGCCGGCGCAATCCACATCTTGCGATAGGTCGAGTACAGATCCGTCTCGTCGTTTGCTTCCAGCGCGCGCTCGACTTCGCTCGAGGTCTTCCACTCGAGCAGACGGCGGCGGCTGATCGCCATTCGCCACAGGGTGCGCACGATTGCATCGAGGCTGTAGAACGCTTCGTACGGAAGCCAGGCGAGTGCCATCAGCACTTGCAGGAACTGGGTGCGCGCCGTGTGACCCACGGCGCGCAGGTGTTGCTCCAGCGGCGCCTCGGCCGGCTTGCGCAGAAGGTCGGTCACGATGGAGGCCACAGCGGGCAGCAGCAGCACGGCGATTACCATCGCGGTCCAGACGAGCGGATTCGGCAGCACGCTCCAGCCCGCCAGCAGCAGCACCATCAAGGCGCCCGGCACCAGGCTGCGCCGCAGGTTGTCGAACACTTTCCACTGCGAAAGCATCGACAGTGGATTGCGCTCCCGGCGGCCGTCGAGTGCCGGCACGCGCCGCCGCAGCCAGCCCATCAGTTGCCAGTCGCCGCGGATCCAGCGATGGCGGCGTGCCACGTCGACGCTGTAGCGCGCTGGAAACTCTTCGTACAACTGAACGTCGCTCAACAGTCCCGACCGCGCGTAGCAGCCTTCGAGCAGGTCATGACTCAGGATGCGGTTATCCGGGAAACGATCGGCGAGCGCCGCTTCGAAAGCGTCGACGTCGTAAATGCCCTTGCCGATGAACGACCCTTCGCCGAATACGTCCTGATACACATCGGACACGGTGCGCGTGTACGGATCAAGTCCTGGTTCGCCGGCGGTGAGCCGCGCGTAATGCGAGCGCCGGGTGCCGGGCAGGCTGACGGCGACACGTGGCTGCAAGATGCCGTAGCCTGCAGTTACGATGCGCCGGCTTGCCGCGCGCGCGGGCCCATTCGATTGGGAGCGATCGAATTGAGGACGATTCAGAGGATGCGCCATCGCACCGACCAGCTGGCGCGCGCAATCACGCGGCAACTGCGTATCGGTGTCGAGCGTGATCACGTACTTCACCTGCGACAGGATCTCGATCGCGCCGACGATCAATGAAAAACCGTCGCGCAGGTTTCCGCGCAGCAGCGCGTTCAGGTCGCCCAGCTTGCCGCGCTTTCGCTCATAACCCATCCAAGCGCGTTGCCGCGGATTCCAGCGGCGCGGACGATGCAACAGATAAAACGAATCGCCCTCGGCTGCGTCATCGGACACGGCCGATGCCGGCCGGTAAGTCCGATTCAGTTCCTCGATCCGGGTGCGCGCCAGGTCGAGCAGCGCAACGTCCGTGGGCATCGACTCCGTTGCAGCGTCGGCAAAATCGGTCAGCAGCGCAAAGTGCAGATGGGGGTCGCGATTGGCTAAGAAGCGGACTTCTAGCGCGTCGATCAGGCTCTCAACGGTGCGGGCGTCCGTCAGCATCGTCGGCACGACGACCAGCGTGCGCGCTTCAGGGGCGATACCGTCCACGTAGGCCAAGCGCGGCAACGGCCGCGGGGCCACCCATAGCGTGGCCAGCCAGTTGACGATCGCCACTGCCAACTGGCTCGTGGCGAACAGCAGGAGCACGATGGTGAGCGTCAACAATTCGGCCGATGCACCTCCGCCATACGCGTGTGCCGTCAGCGTTGCAGTCAAGACTCCGGTGATCGTCGCAACCGCGCCGAGGTAGATTGGAAGCGGACGCCGCTGCGCCATCCGGCGCAGCGTCTCGAACGGTGTGGGCCTGATCCCGGCTGCCCGCTCCAGTTTCGCCCGCCCATCGTCGATCAGGTAGAAGCCGACATGAGCGGCGCGCCGGTCCGCGCTTGCGGTTGCTGCTGCTTCGTCGGTGAGCGCCGACGATTCTGCGCGCGCCAGCTCGATCGCTTTCGCCGCGACTTCGGCTTCGGATAACCCGCAGCGTTTGGCGATCTGTTCGGTCGCGTGGCGGTAGGAATCGCGCGTCACGAATTCCATCGCCGCGTGAGCGTCTGCCGGATCCTCGCGCAGTGTTTTCTCGACGACGCTCATCTGCTCGACGAACTCGCGCCAGTCGATCGAGCCGAGCAATCGAAGGCTGCCGATGCTGTTGCTGATCGACACCTGGTGCGAGGCCTGCAGCTGCGCCTCCACCTGAACCAGCTGTTCGATCGTCAAATGCGACTCGGCGAGCTGCTGCTCGATCCACGTCAGCGCCAGCGCCAGCGACGGGCTCTGGCCTTGCAACCTGCGCGTCAGCTCCGCCACGAACGCACTGCCCATCGGCGGTGACGAGCGCGCCATATCGGCAATCACGAGGATCAGATTCTTCGGATCGCGCTCGGCGATCTCCATCATCTGATCGGCCCAGACGTTGGCAATGTCGCGGTCGCCGAGCGCAGCGGCCATGCGAACACCCACGCGCCGCAGGTTCTCGATCAGCGCCAGCCGCAACATGATCGGAATCGCCCATAGCTCGCCAAGCTTCAGCGGAGTCACCGTCTGATAGGCGGCGACGAAACGGCTCAAACGCTGGGCGTCGACCAGGCCGTCGCCGTGCGAGATCGTTTCGAGCGCAATGTCGTATACGCGCGGCAGACCGGCCGACGGGCCGCTTGCCAGCCGCGGCAGTTCTCGGCTGTAGTCTCGTGGCAGATGCCGTTTCGTGGTGGCTATCTGCTCTTCGATCAGGTGGAAGTTGTCGACCAGCCATTCGCCGGCCGGCGTGATGCGCTGATGCGCCGATATTGACCCGCTCAACACCTCGCACACGCCGATCAGCGTGCTTTCATTGGCGGCCAGGCGCGCCAGCAGCGGATCGCGCGTGCGCCGCGACGTTATCTTGTGCGCAACCGCGAGTGTCTTGCCATACTGCTCCATCTGATCGGCGCTGAACAGCTCCGCGCGCAGCGGGGCCTCTTCAACCGATGACGTAAGCGATGCGGCAACGGTGGAAAACCGCGTCTTGAACTGGGTCAGGTGCCCGAGGATGGAACTGCTGCTAGACCTCAATTACTGCGTCCTTCAACATGCGGTGAGCGGTTCACGGCGTCATTGGGCAGAATACCAAGTTGCGAGCATGCGATAGCAAGATGGACTCCCTCAATTCAGATGCCTTCGTTTTCTTCGGCGCCACCGGAGATCTGGCTTACAAGAAGATCTTTCCGGCGCTGCAGGCCATGATCCGGCAAGGCGAGCTGGATATGCCGATCATCGGCATTGCCCGCGCCGGCTGGTCGCTCGACAAACTGCGCCAACGGGCGCGCGATTCGGTGCAGGAAAATGGTGGCATCGATGCGTCGGCATTCGCGAAGCTATCGGCGCAGCTGCACTACATTGAGGGCGACTACAACGACTCCGCCACCTACCAACGGCTGCGACAGGTGCTCGATGGCGCGGCACGGCCGCTGCACTATCTGGCGATCCCGCCGAGCATGTTCGGCACCGTCGTACAGGGCCTGGCCAACGCCGGATGTGCTGAAAGCGCGCGCGTCATCGTCGAAAAGCCGTTCGGGCGCGACCTCGCCTCGGCCCAGGCGCTGAATCGCACGCTGCATGATGTCTTTCCCGAGTCGTCGGTGTTTCGCATCGACCACTATCTTGGCAAGGAGGCGGTGCAGAACTTGCTGTACTTCCGTTTCGCGAACACGTTTCTGGAACCGATCTGGAACCGCAACTACATCGACAATGTGCAGATCACGATGGCAGAAAGCTTCGGCGTGCAGGGCCGTGGCAGTTTCTACGAGGAAGTAGGCGCGGTGCGCGACGTGGTGCAGAACCATTTGCTGCAGGTGATCGCCTTGCTCGCGATGGATGCTCCGGTCGGCCGCGATCCCGAATCGATGCGTGCCGAAAGGCTGCGGCTGTTTCGTGCGATGCGGCCACTGGAACCCCACGAGGTCGTGCGCGGCCAGTTTCGCGGTTACCGTGACGAGGCGGGCGTGGCGCCGGATTCGCAGGTCGAGACCTTCGCAGCGTTGCGGCTGCGTATCGACACCTGGCGCTGGGCCGGCGTGCCGTTCTACATTCGTTCCGGAAAGCGCCTGCCGATTACGACGACACAGGTGATTGTCGATTTGAAGACGCCGCCATTGCCGATCTTCGATCAGATTGCGCCGGTGCAATCGAACTACTTACGGTTCCGCCTGAGCCCCGAGGTCGTGATCTCGGTCGGTGCACGGGTCAAGCGCGCGGGTGACGAGATGCAGGGCGAGCCGGTGGAGTTGGTGGCGCGCCGCTCGCTCGCGAGCGAGGATTTGCCGTACGAACGGCTGATAGGCGACGCGATTCGCGGTGATGCGTCGCTGTTCACGCGTGATGACAGCGTCGAAGCAGCATGGCGCGTGGTCGAGCCGATTCTGCACAACGCCGTGCCGCTTGCCGAATACGAGCCCGGCACGTGGGGACCCGCTGCTGCCGAGAAGATCGTCGCCGGTGAAGAAGGCTGGCACGACCCGCAAGCCGAAGCGAAGGTGCCGTGTTAAACGATGCCCATCACGGATCAGGAGTAAGCATGAATTGCACGAAACATCTACATGAACTCGGCCAGAGCCTGTGGCTGGACAACATCTCGCGTCCGATGCTCGACGACGGCACCTTGCGCCGTTACATCGACGGGTACTCGGTTACCGGGCTGACCTCGAATCCGACGATCTTCGATGAGGCGATCGGTGCAGGCGACGCCTACGACGACGGCATTCGAACCAAGGCCGCTGCCGGCAAATCGGGCGAGGCGCTGTTTGTCGAGCTGGCGCTGGAAGATTTACGCCGTGCTGCGGATATGTTCCGTCCGATCTTCGATGCCACCGATCGTGTCGATGGCTGGGTCTCGATGGAGTTGTCGCCGCTGCTCGCCGGGGACACCGCGGGCAGCATCGAAGCAGCGGCGCGGATTTACCGGCAAGCCGAGCGGCCGAACCTGTTCATCAAGATTCCCGGCACACCCGAAGGCGTTCCGGCGATCGAGGAATCGATTTTCGCCGGCGTGCCGATCAACGTCACGCTGCTGTTCTCGCGCGATCAGTATCTTGCTGCCGCCGAGGCTTACTTGCGCGGCATCGAGCGGCGCATCGCGGCCGGGCTTGATCCGAAGGTTGGCTCGGTGGCGTCGGTGTTCGTCAGCCGCTGGGACAAGGCGGTCGCTGACAAAGCGCCGGCGGAGCTGCGCAACCGACTCGGCATTGCAGTCGCCGCGCAGACTTATCGCGCGTACCGCGAGCTGCTGGCATCGCCGCGCTGGCGCAAATTGGCCAGCGCCGGCGCGCAGCCGCAGCGCCTGCTGTGGGGTAGCACCGGCACCAAGGATCCGAAGGCATCCGAGACCTTGTACGTCGAAGCACTAGCCGCGCCCGATACCATCAACACGATGCCGGCGAAGACGCTCGAGGCTTTCGCCGAACACGGCAAGCTTGACGGCGCGATGCCGGAAGACGGGGGCGACGCCGAAGCAGTGCTGCAGCGCTTTGCGCAGGCAGGTGTCGATGTCGGCGCGCTCGCAGCGCAGCTACAGCAAGAGGGCGCGCAGGCGTTCGTCAAGTCGTGGAAGGCGCTGCTGCAGCGTATCGCGGAGAAAAGCGAAGCGCTCGCCGATGCCGGCGCGCGCAATGGCTAACGATGCAGTAAGTGCCGGCAAGCGCAAATCGACCGGCGCTGAACCGGCATCGTCTCTGACCGAACGCCCGCAGTGGCAGGCGCTGCAGCGGCATTTCGAGGGTATCGAGCGCCGTCATTTGCGCGAGCTGTTTGCCGAAGACTCGAAGCGCGGCGAGCGATTCGCCGCCGAAGCCGCCGGCCTGTATCTCGATTACTCGAAGAATCGCATCACCGGCGAGACGCTTCGGCTGTTGCTCGACCTCGCGCAGGCGTGCGGCCTGCGCCAGCGCATCGAGGCGATGTTCCGCGGCGACAGGATCAATACGACCGAACAGCGTGCGGTGCTGCACACCGCGCTGCGCGCGCCGCGCAGTGGGAGCATCTTGGTGGACGGCAGGGATGTCGTGCCGGAGGTGCATGCAGTGCTCGACCGCATGGCTGCGTTCTCGGATCGCGTGCGTTGCGGCGAATGGAAGGGCCAGACCGGCAAGCGCATTCGCAACGTAGTCAACATCGGCATCGGCGGCTCCGACCTCGGCCCGGTAATGGCGTACGAGGCGCTGCGACATTACAGCCGGCGCGAGATGACGTTTCGCTTCGTCTCCAATATCGACGGCACCGATCTCGCCGAAGCCGTGCGCGATCTCGAGCCGGATGAGACGCTGTTCATCGTCTGCTCGAAGACCTTCACCACATTGGAGACGCTGACCAACGCGCGCGCCGCGCGCGTGTGGTGTCTCGATGCGCTCGGCAACGAGCGCGCAATATCGAAGCACTTTGTCGCGGTATCGACCAACGCGGAGGAGGTCGCCAGGTTCGGCATCGATATCGACAACATGTTCGGCTTCTGGGACTGGGTCGGCGGCCGCTACTCGATGGATTCGGCGATTGGCCTGTCGACCATGCTGGCGATCGGCGCGGATAACTTCCGCGCAATG
>JBGSWY010000215.1:0-3672 GCA_041751715.1 Burkholderiaceae bacterium | reverse complement strand
TGAGCTGCCGGCCAGCGCGAGCGCGAAATCCATGAACAGCTGGCCGGCGCCGCTGCGCTCGACGAACGCGCCGAACAGGATGAAGAGCATCACGTACGTGGCCGACACGTAGATCGGGATGCCGAAGATGCCCTCGGTCGTCAGGTAGAGCTGGTCGAGCATGATGCCGGGCGACTGGTTCCCGAGCGTGAGGCCGTAGGCGAGGAAGATGAGCGCAGTCACCGGTAGCGCCCAGCCGGTGGCGCGCCGCGTCGCTTCGAGAATCAGAATGATCAGCGCGCCGCCAAAGATGTAGTCGGCGATGCGCGGATCGTCGACGTAGTAGATGCGATTGAGGATGTAGTCGCCGCTCGCGCCCGGATAGAGCGCCCCTGCCGCTGCGACTACCACGAGCGCCATGTCGATCCAGCCGACACGCTCGTTGTTGCCGCGCCAGCCCGGCTGCAGCAGAAAAGCAAGCACCAGCGCGAACGCCAGGTGCCCGCCGCGAAACAAGTACGCATCGGGCGGGCCGACGAATGCCACCCAGAGATGAAACAACGACATGCCGACCGCGACGACGGAGATCAATCGTCGCGTGAAGATCACTGGGATCGCTGGCATGGGCATTCAGGCGCACTGCGGCGCCGCGAGGTGGTGGGCGGCGCAGGCCCGGCGGCCTGCGCCGTCAGGGGCGACTCAAAGCGCGCCGACTTCCTTGTAGTAGCGAATCGCGCCCTTGTGCATCGGCACGCCGATGTCCTCGGCCATCATCTTCGGGGTGGCCTTGCCCATGTCCTTGGTGATCGCCGCCAGGTCGCCCTTGTTGTCGACCATGCCTTTGAGCACCTTGTAGACGACGTCCGGGTCGAGATCGCAGCGCGCGATCACGTGCGTGGCGTAGCCGATCGTCTGCACGTCCTTGGTCTGCTTCGGGTAGCTGCCCGCCGGAATGACGAGCTTGGTGTAGCCGGGGTTGAGCTTGCGCATCGCTTCGAACTTGTCGTTCGGGATTTCGATCAGCTTGATGTCGCGCGCTGACGCGAGGTCCATGATGGCCGATGCCGGCACCGTCGTGCCGAGCGTGAACGCCTGCGCGTTGTTGTCCTTCATCAGCGAGACTGCGTCGGTATACGAGACGTTGCTAACCCGCCCGAGGTCGGCAAGCTTCAGACCGTAGACCTCCAGCGCCTGCAAGCTGATGAACTCGGCCGTGTTGCCCTTCGGCTGCAAAGCGACCGGCTTGCCCTTCAGATCAGCCAGCGAGTTGATGCCGGCATCGGCGTTCACCACCACCTGAAAGTACTGCGGGTACAGCGAGGCGACGTTGCAGACATTGGCTGTCTTCGCATCGAACGGGGCGCGGCCGGCGACGCCGTCGACCGTCGAGATAGAGTTGCCGAAGCCCATATCGGCCTTGCCGGCCTGCACCGCCTTGACGTTGGCAATGCCCGCGCCGGGCAGCACCTGCACCTTGAGCCCGGCCTTGTCGCCAATGTTGGCGATTGCGCCACCGAGCGGATACCACGAGCCACCCTGCGGCCCGGTCATCAGTTTGACTTGCTGCGCGTGTGCGCCCGCGCAAAGGAACATCGCGCCGGCGAGCACTGCGGCCCGCTTCATTTGAATTGTCATGACTTGTCTCCTTAGAAAAATCCAAAGAGCCGATCCTAGGCCAAAGGACTGGCGCCGGCTATATCGGCATAAACGCGCAGAAAAGGGGCGAGCCGCCGGGGCGATCGCTTAACGACGTTCATTGAAGGTTGATTTCGCCGTCAAAGCTGACGTTCAACTTCAAGCCCGCGACCTCGAGCGTCATTTTGGCGGGGAGAGTTTCGCTACCGGTGATGGCGCGGTCCGCAATGGCTCTCCCCACTGCCTGTTCGATTTCACGCTGCGAATTGACTCCCACCATCTTCAGGAATTTGCGAATGCTCAGATTGAAGGTTTCTTCGTTCATCGATGTCTCCAGTTCTTATAAAGCCAAGCTACTACGGTCGGCGTCCGCGTACGGCCCACGCTCGCGCGATCAGCGGGATCGAGCCGTCGCCGGCGATCGGAAGTGTCGCGCGAATCCGATCCCGCAGGGCGCTGCGGCGTTCTTCGCTGAGCGACATCGCGTAGCCCGGCGCGGGTCCCTGACCGCCGAGGAACGGGCTCCAGTAGTCATCGAAGTCCCGAAACGGCGTGGGAACATCGATCGTCCGTGTCTCGACGTCGTTCAGTCCCGCTTCATCGAACACCGCAATCAGAGCAGCCGGTCGGCACAGCGGAAAGCGACGACCTTCGTCGAACTCGACAGCAGCGGGGTCCAATGCCACCGCTGCGTCCCAGAAGTGGCGCATCAACTCCATCTTTCCAGCGTAGTCCCAGACATAAGCTGCAACGACGCCGCCAGGCCGCACCGCGCGCACCATTTCCTGCGCAGCGAGCAAAGGCTGGGGCACGAAGTTAAGCACCAGGCCCGAAGCCACTACGTCGAAGCGTGGCGATTCAACGGGGAGCGACTGCGCGTCGCACACTTCAAATGTGACGCGCGGGTCGCTGACATGGGCCTTTGCATACTCGACAAAGCCGGCCGAGGGATCGATGCCGGTGACGCTTCGCGGCTGCGCTTGCTGCAGGATGACTTCGGTAAGAGCACCGGTTCCACATCCGACATCCAGCCAATCGAGCTGCCCTGGCAACTTAAGCCACCGCAAGAAGTCCCTGGCGACAAACCGGCTCCAACGACCTACGTATGGCTCGTAAAGCTTGCCGGCCGCCCACTTGTCTTTGCGTTCTTCTGGCATCGGCCGCATTCTGATCTGTCATGCGCGGGCCGTCACTCCAGCTAGCCGGGCGCGATGCCCTTTACCGCCCACGCGAGCGCCGCATAGGAGCGCGGGCCATCGGGTTCGCCATCGACATACGCGAGTCTTACCGCGTCGCGAAGCCTCACGCGCTTTTCGTCACTAAGGGTGGAGATGTATTCCGCCTGCGGCCCTTCCTTGCCATCAAAGGGCGCCCAGTAGTCGTCGAACGACGCGAACTCCATCCGAATCACCAATGTCGACTCGATTACATCGTTCATGCCCGCCGCGCGCCACGCATTCGCCAGTTCTCCCGGCCGCGTCATCGGCCGGGTGTAGTTGCGCGCCCGGCGCTCGGCCGCTTTGGGGTCCAGTACGGCGGCCGTGTCGAAGAACATCCGATTGGTCACGAAGCCGCCGCGCGCGTCCCACACCGCCGCGGCAACGACCGCGCCCGGCCGTGCGACGCGGCGCATCTCGGCAATGGCCTGATCCGCACTTGGAACGAAATGCAGCATCAGCAGCGACAGAACGCGATCGAAGCTGCGCTCCGGAAACGCCAGTGCGCACGCGTCTCCTACCTCGAAGGCAATTCGAGGATCATCAATGTGGCGCTTGGCGTATTCGATGTATTCAGGTGAGAAATCCACGCCGCGCACCTGCTCGAGCTGGCATCGCTTGATCAGGGCAGCCGCCAGGCAGCCAGTGCCACAGCCGAGATCCAGAACATGTTCGCCATCCGCAGTGCCGACGAAGTCGAGAAAGGGTTCGGCAAGGCGCCGGCTCCAACGGCCCATCAGCAACTCATATGCGTCGCCGTCTGATGCTGTGAAGGTCGAGGACGGTGCCATCAAGGTTCCGATCCGGACTTGAGCGGATAGCCCGCTTCGCGCCAGGCTTT
>JBGSWY010000214.1:0-3688 GCA_041751715.1 Burkholderiaceae bacterium | reverse complement strand
GACGCTTGATGTCGTGGAGGAAGGCTTGGTCAAGCGCTTGCGATTCGACAATCCCAATGCGCGACAGAACTGCGGCTGTGGCGAAAGCTTCGGCGTTTAGCCGAAGCGCGACAGCCCAGCAATCGCTATAAATCAAACTCGACGGCCTTCCGGAGTCGATGGCTCGGTCGTTGTGATTCCGGCTCCGGGCTCGACGCGCTGCCAGGCGTGCTGACAGATCCGAGTGGCGATGATGTCCTGGACGAGTGCGCCACCCCACGTCCAAGTGTCTTTCGCGCTGAAGTATCCCCATCGGGTCTGGCCATCCGCGTGGATGTAGCAACCCGTCGTGTATTGCCGCGCGCGATGTATCGACTGCCCTTGTGCATCGCGCTTCTCAACCAGCGCGCTGACGATGCGGTCGCCATCTTTCTGCGTATCACCGACGTCAATCGTGTCCGGAAACAACACCCACGTGGAGCCGTCACCCTGTTTCGCGACGACAGACTGGGCGAACGCGATCGCTGGGAGGAAAAGAACGGCGAGCAGTAGCTGCTTCATCAACGCTTCCATCTCCATTGATGCGCGCAAGAGTAAGGGAGCGGCTTGCTGCAGTGGCTACGAACAGTGCGGGCTTTGCGCAACAATTTCCACGTGCACGGTACGTGGGATGACGAAGAGGACTAGCGGGCTTCGTACGCCTGCCTCAACTTGGCTTCGGCAGCCGCCACCTCGCGCTCGAGGCCGGCGATTCGCGACTCGTACTCCGGTGTCAACCGGCTCCCCCCACCCGCGAGCCCGCGTCGCTCACCGGGCAACGGTTCGCGGCCAAGATCGAGTTTTCTGCGTGCAACTGCCAACTCGCGCTCGGAAGTCGCAACATTCGGCGGCGGCGCTACGCGCTTGCCTGCAGGTTCGAGCTGACGAATGACCGTACTGTCGGGAACGCCCGTCCGCGCTGCTGCGGCCGGGGTCGATTTGCCGGGAAGCGACGTAACGCGGGGTGTGCTCTTCGCTTCGCGCTCTTTCAGAACCTTGCCACCCGCGGGCACGCTGTCGGTATAAAGCACGCTGCCATCGGGCATCTGCACCTTGTAGATCGTCTGCCCGACCGCAAGCAAGGGCGCAGCCGCCAGGCAACCGGCGAGGATCAAACGAAGCATTCGAACTCCCTTAGGGCAGTGAGGGATGCCATTGCAAACGATAACCGTTCGCGCGGGCTCACGAAAGGTTTGGGCAGCCCGGAATCCCGGGTGTTCCGGGGTTTTTCAATCAATTGCACCGGCTTTCACTTGCCACCGCATATTGCTGCGGTTATCCACAGTGAAGGCGGGAGTGCAGTGGCAAAATCGGATCGATGAGCAGTACCCAGTTCGTCCATCTTCGCCTGCATTCTGAATTCTCGGTCGTCGACGGCATTGTTCGGATCGACGACGGCACTGCCAAGGCGGCCGCAGACGGGCAGGGCGCACTGGCGCTTACCGATAGCGCCAATCTGTTCGGTGCGGTGCGGTTCTACGCCTCCGCGCGCCGGCGCGGAGTCAAACCGATCATCGGCTGTGACCTTTGGATCACGAATGACCGTGACCGCGACAGCCCGACGCGCATGGTGGTGCTGGTGCAGGATCGCCGCGGCTATCTGAATCTGTGCGAGCTGATCACACGCGCTTATCTGGAGAATCCGCATCGCAATCGAGCAGAGGTGCGCATCGAGTGGTTCGAGGAAGACCAGGGAAAGAAAGCACTGGGGCTGATTGCGCTCTCCGGCGCGAGCCATGGCGCGGTCGGAACATACCTTTTAACCGGCAAGCCGGAAGCGGCAACGCTCGCAGCACAGCGCCTGGCGGCGGCGTTTCCCGATCGTTTCTATCTTGAGCTGCAGCGCACCGGCAACACCCATGATGCTTTGCAGACCAAGGCGTCATTGGCACTGGCCGCGCGGCTGAATCTGCCGGTAGTGGCGACACATCCGATCCAGTTCCTGGAGCGCGCCGATTTTCGTGCCCACGAAGCGCGCGTGTGCATTGCCGAGGGCACGACGTTGAATGACACGCGCAGGCCCCGGCGCTACACGCCCGAGCAGTACTTCAAGACGCAGGTGGAAATGGCGGAGCTGTTTGCCGATGTGCCGGTGGCGCTGGCGAATTCGGTGCAGATTGCCCGGCGCTGCAATCTATTGCTCGAGCTGGGCACGGCCAGGCTGCCGAATTTTCCGACGCCTGCTGGCGTGACGCTCGACGATCATTGTCGCGCGCTGGCATGCGACGGACTCGAGCAGCGTCTGGCGAAGCTTTATGCGGATGAACATCGGCGAGGCGAGCGCAGGCCGGAGTATGCGGCGCGGCTCGATCTCGAGCTTTCGACGATCGCGAAGATGGGTTACTCGGGCTACTTCCTGATCGTGGCCGACTTCATCAACTGGGCCAAGAGCAACGGCATTCCGGTCGGCCCGGGGCGCGGCTCGGGTGCCGGTTCGCTGGTCGCTTATTCGCTGCGCATCACCGATCTCGACCCGCTGCAATACGGACTGCTGTTCGAGCGCTTTCTGAATCCGGAGCGGGTGTCGATGCCGGATTTCGATATCGATTTTTGCCAGGACAATCGCGATCGCGTGATCGACTACGTCAAGCGCAAGTACGGCCACGATGCGGTATCTCAGATTGCCACCTTCGGCACACTGGGCGCGAAGGCCGTGGTGCGCGATGCCGGCCGCGTGCTCGATATGCCGTACACGAAATGCGATCAGCTGTCGAAGCTGATTCCGCACAACCCGGCCGACCCCTGGACGCTCGAGCGCGCGCTGGCGAATGAGCCCGCATTCGCCGACGCCGTGGCGGCCGACGAAGAACATCAGGAACTGATCGCGCTGGCAAAGCCGCTTGAAGGACTGACGCGCAATGTCGGCATGCATGCCGGCGGTGTGTTGATCGCGCCCGGCAAGCTGACGGAGTTCACACCGCTGTATTGCGCGCAGGGCACCGAAGGCGTCATCAGCCAGTACGACAAGGACGATGTCGAAGCGATCGGCCTGGTGAAGTTCGACTTCCTCGGGCTGACGACGCTGACGATCCTGGATCTGACGTTGAAGTATGTGCGGCAGCTCGATCCTTCGTTCGCGCTCGAGCTCGACATGTTGCCGCTCAACGATGCAGCGACCTACGAGATTTTCAGGCGCGGTGCCACGACCGCGATCTTCCAGTTCGAATCGCGCGGCATGCGCGAGCTGTTGAAACGTGCGAAACCCGATCGGCTCGAGGACCTGATTGCGCTGAACGCGTTGTACCGTCCGGGCCCGATGGACCTGATCCCCGAGTATGTCGATCGCCGGCAGGGGCGGCAGAAGGTCGAGTATCTGCATCCGTCGATCGAGCCGATCCTTAGGGAAACCCACGGCGTCATGGTTTATCAGGAGCAGGTGATGCGAATTGCGCAAGTGACAGGCGGCTATTCGCTGGGCGGCGCCGACCTTCTGCGACGCGCGATGAGCAAGAAAAAGCCTGAGGAAATGGCAACCCATCGCTCGATCTTTGTCGACGGTGCGGCAAGCAAGGGCGTCGATGCGAGAACTGCGACCGAGCTTTTCAATCACATCGAGAAGTTCGCCGGTTACGGATTCAACAAGAGCCACAGCGCTGCGTACGCCGTGGTCGCCTACCAGACCGCGTACTTCAAGGTGCATCACCCGGCGGCGTTCATGGCAGCCAACCTG
>JBGSWY010000213.1:0-8193 GCA_041751715.1 Burkholderiaceae bacterium | reverse complement strand
AGCATTTTGTCTGCCGATTTTGCGCGGCTGGGCGAAGAGGTCAAGGCAGTGGTCGCGGCCGGCGCCGACTGGATTCACTTCGACGTGATGGATAACCACTACGTGCCGAATCTGACGATCGGCCCGCTGGTATGCGCGGCGATCCGGCCGTTGGTCGATGTGCCGATCGATGTTCACCTGATGGTCAAGCCGGTCGATCGCATCGTGCCGGACTTTGCCAAGGCCGGCGCCAATGTCATCACATTTCATCCCGAAGCGTCCGAGCACATCGATCGCACGTTGTCGTTGATTCGTGATTCCGGATGCAGGGCCGGATTGGTATTCAATCCTGCCACGCCGCTGACGCACATGGATCATGTGATGGACAAGCTCGATCTGGTGCTGCTGATGTCGGTGAATCCGGGATTCGGCGGCCAGGCGTTTATCACCGAATCGTTGCGCAAGGTCGCGGCAGCGCGCGCGCGGGTCGATGCGTACAAGCGCGAAAGCGGTCGCGAGATACAAGTTGAAATCGACGGCGGAGTGAAGGTCGATAACATCGCCGAGATTGCACGTGCCGGCGCCGACACCTTCGTTGCCGGCAGCGCCATTTTTGGCGCGCACGATGCCGATAAAGGCTACGCCGGCGTGATGCGTCGATTTCGTGCCGCGCTCGCGGACGCATGACCGCACGCTTTAGAGCGCGCGCGGTGCTGATCGATCTCGACGGCACGCTGGTCGACTCGCTGCCCGACATCGCTTTCGCGGTCAACGCGATGCTCGCCGATCTTGGCCTTGCGCCCTTGGCGGTCCAACGTATTGCGATGTACGTCGGCAAGGGTGTCGATGTACTGGTGCACCGTGTGCTGACCGGCACGATGGACGACCAGGCATCGGCCGATGTTTTTGCGCGCGGTCGCCAGTTGTTCCATCTGCACTACGCCAACGTAAACGGCAACGAATCGCGCGTGTTTGACGGCGCTCGTCAGGCGCTGCAGGACCTGCGTCGCCAGGGCATTTTGCTTGCCTGCGTAACCAATAAGCCGCGTGCGTTCACTTTGCAGTTACTCGAACGGATGGATCTGGACGCCGCATTCGACACGATCGTCACCGGTGATGACACGCAACACAAAAAACCGCATCCTGAGCCGATGCTTTGCGCCAGCGAACTGCTCGGCGTTTCGCCTCGGGACGCGACGGTGATCGGAGACTCGGAAAACGACGTCTTATCGGCGCGCGCGGCGGGCTGTCGCGTGATCGTAGTCGAAACCGGATACAACGAAGGCCGATCGTTATCCGGGTTGAATGCCGATGCTATAGTGCCTTCGCTTTCGCATGCGGCCCGCCTGATCGAGCCGCAGCCACACTGAGTCCGTACCCGATGTCCTTCTTTTGCGAGATCAGCCGACTTTCCCCTGGAGCGTTGCATGCTCGGGGAGCCTGGCCCTGGCGTAGCTGAATCCAGCAGAACGCCGCCGTGCGCGCACGGCACTCGCTTCTCGGAAAAATCAACCGCCGCAATGTTCGCGGCACTTCCTTGCAATCAGGTAGTGGCAATGACCGAACTGGAATTCAAGGCGCTGGCCGCACAGGGCTACAACCGCATTCCGCTGATTGCCGAAAGCTTCGCAGACCTTGAAACACCGCTCTCGCTCTATCTAAAGCTCGCCAACGAACCGAACACGTTCCTGCTGGAGTCGGTGGTCGGCGGCGAGCGTTTCGGGCGCTATTCGTTCATCGGCCTGGCTGCACGCACGTCGATTCGATCGTTCATTCGCGCGGACGGCGCGACCACCGAGATCGTCGAAGGCGGTCGAATCGCTGAAGTCATTGAAGGCGATCCGCTGACGGCCGTCCAGCGTTATGCAGATCAGTTCAAGGTCGCGGTCCGTCCCGGGCTGCCGCGGTTTGCCGGCGGGCTGGCCGGCTACTTCGGATACGACACGGTGCGGGTCATTGAGAAGAAACTTGCTCGCCCAAAGCCGGATGATGTGGGTGTGCCTGACATCCTGTTGCTGCTGGCCGAGGAGGTTGCGGTCATCGATAACCTCGCGGGCCGCATCTATCTGATCGTGTATTCCGATCCGCGCCAGAACGAGGCGTATGCGCGGGCGCGGCAGCGGTTGCGCGAACTAAAGATACGGCTTTACCGTCCGATTGAGCCGCCGCATGCGCGCGCCAGCGTGCGCCGCGAGGAATATCGCGAGCTGGCAAGAGACGATTACCTTCGAGCGGTCGGCAAGGCCAAGGAATACATTGCGGCCGGCGACGTGATGCAGGTGCAATTGGGGCAGCGCATACGAAAGCCTTATGCAGACTCGCCGTTGTCGCTGTATCGCGCGTTGCGCACGCTGAATCCATCGCCGTATATGTACTTCTACAACTTTGGCGATTTTCACGTGGTCGGTGCGTCGCCCGAGATTCTGGTGCGCAGCGAAGATCGGCAAGGCAAACGTTATGTGGCGATTCGCCCGATTGCCGGTACGCGTCCTCGTGGCGCCACGCCGGAGCAGGACGAGGTGCTGGCGGCGGAGCTTGCGGCTGACCCGAAGGAGCGCGCCGAGCACCTGATGCTGATCGATCTTGCTCGCAATGACATCGGCCGCATTGTCGAGATCGGCAGCGTCAGGGTCACCGAGCAGTACGTCATCGAGAAGTATTCGCTCGTCCAGCATCTGGTCAGTCACGTCGAGGGCGTGCTTAAACCCGGCATGAATAATTTCGACGTGCTGCGGGCAACGTTTCCGGCCGGAACATTGACGGGCGCGCCGAAAGTCCGCGCGATGGAGATCATCGACGAACTCGAGCCCGTCAAGCGCGGCATCTACGGCGGCGCGTGCGGGTACCTTAGCTTCTCAGGCGACATGGATCTTGCAATCGCGATTCGTACGGCCGTGGTCAAGGGCAATATGCTGTTTGTGCAGGCGGCCGCGGGCATCGTTGCGGACTCTGTTGCCGAAAGCGAATGGAAGGAAACCGAAGCCAAGGCGCGCGCGGTCTTGCGCGCCGCCGAGCAGGTCGAAGACGGATTCGAGTCCGAGTAAGTGCAATGCTGTTAATGATCGACAACTACGACAGCTTTACCTACAACCTCGTGCAGTATTTTGGCGAGCTGGGTGAAGATGTGCGCGTGGCGCGCAATGACGAGATCTCACTCGACGAGATTGAACAACTCGCGCCGGACCGCATCTGCATCTCGCCGGGGCCATGTTCGCCGAACGAAGCGGGAGTTTCGCTGGCGCTGCTGCAGCGGTTTGCCGCACGGCTGCCTATTCTCGGCGTATGCCTTGGGCATCAGGCGATCGGGCAGGCGTTTGGCGGCAAAGTCGTTCGCGCAAAGTTGCTGATGCACGGCAAGGTGTCGCCGATCGAGCACACGTCGCTCGGCGTGTTTGTCAACGTGCCCAATCGCTTCAGCGCAGCGCGCTATCACTCGCTTGCGGTTGAGCGCGAATCGTTGCCGCAGTGTCTGCAAATTACCGCCTGGACCGAGGATGGCGAGATCATGGGCCTGCGACATCGCACGTTGCCGATCGAAGGGGTGCAGTTTCATCCGGAATCGATTGCGACCGAACATGGCCTCGCAATATTGAAGAACTTTTTGCAGATGTCGGAGAGCGTATGTCGATAGCCCCTACCGAGGCGCTGGTTCGATGCATCGAGCATCGCGAAATCTTTCAGGATGAAATGCTGTCATTGTGGCGCCGATTGATGAGCGGCGAATTGACGCCGGTGCAGATAGCTGCGTTGACGATGGGCTTGAGGGTCAAAAAAGAAACCATTGGCGAGATCGCAGCGGCCGCACAGATCATGCGCGAGTTCGCAACCAAGGTTGAACTAACCGATCGCACGCATCTGGTCGATCTGTGTGGTACGGGCGGTGATTCGGCCGGCACGTTCAATATTTCGACCGCTTCGATGTTCGTGGCTGCGGCCGCCGGCGCGCGAGTAGCCAAGCATGGCGGACGCAGCGTTTCGTCGGGCTCCGGGAGTGCCGATGTGCTGGAGGCGCTGGGCGCGAAGATCACGTTGACTCCCGAGCAGGTGGGAAAATGCATTGACGAAACCGGCATCGGCTTCATGTTTGCGCCAAATCACCACGCGGCGATGAAACATGCGGCACCAGTGCGCAAGGAATTGGGCGTGCGCACGATCTTCAACTTGCTCGGCCCGCTGACGAATCCTGCCGGCGCACCGAATCAGGTGATGGGCGTGTTTCATCCCGACCTGGTCGGCATCCAGGTGCGAGTGCTGCAGCAGCTCGGCTCCAATCACGTCCTGACTGTCTATGGCAAGGACGGCATGGATGAGGTGTCGCTGGGCGCCGCCACGATGGTGGGCGAGCTGAAGCACGGCGTCGTACGCGAGTACGAAATCCACCCCGAAGACTTCGGCCTCGATATGGTGTCGAATCGTGGTCTGAAAGTCGGCAACGCGCTCGAATCAAAGGCGATGGTGCTCGATGCGCTTGGCAATGTTGAAGGCACACCGCGCGAAATTGTCGCCCTGAATGCGGGCGTCGCGCTGTACGCCGCCAACGTCGCCGATTCGATCGGTGACGGCATTACCCGCGCCCGTTCCGCCATCGAGAGCGGGGCCGCCAGGAAGACGCTCGATCATTTCATCACGACCACACGGAAGCTTGCGTCGTGAAGAACCCAATTAAATCGGGGTCAGACCCCGATTTAGAGCCCGAACTGGACATCCTTCAGCGGATCCTTGCGACCAAGCGAGAGGAGCTCGCGCAGGCCCAGGCGCGGCGCCCATTGCTTGATCTCCGACGCGAGGCTGAAGGTCGACGGGATGCTCGTGATTTCGTTGGCGCGATCAGGAGCCGGTTGGCGACCGACCGCCCGGCGGTGATTGCCGAGATCAAGAAGGCGAGTCCGTCGAAGGGGGTCCTGCGTGCGCAGTTTGACCCGGCGGCGATTGCCGCCAGCTATGCAGCCAATGACGCTGCTTGCTTGTCGGTGCTAACGGATGCGCAATACTTTCACGGCTCGACGGATGATCTTGTTTCTGCGCGCACGGCATCCGGCCTGCCGGTCTTGCGCAAGGATTTCGTGATCGATCCCTATCAGATCCATCAGTCGCGCACGCTGGGTGCAGATGCAGTTTTGCTGATCGTTGCTGCCCTTGCCGATGCACAGTTGATCGACTATGAGGCGATCGCCACTGCCCTTGGGATGACTGTGCTGGTCGAAGTGCACGACGCGCGGGAACTGCAGCGCGCATTGCGCCTTAAATCCCCGCTGATAGGCATTAACAATCGCAATTTGCGCTCGTTCGAGACATCGCTGACAACGACTCTCGATTTGCTGCCGCAGATTCCCGCCGATCGAATCGTCGTGACCGAAAGCGGCATTCTTTCGCCGTCCGACGTCAAGCGTATGCGCGACGCGGGGGTGCATGCGTTTCTGGTCGGCGAGGCCTTCATGCGTGCGCCCGATCCGGGCCTGGAACTGGCGCGGCTTTTCGCGTGATCGACATTTCGGGTCTGGCGCCGGGCTGGCCGGCGTTGGTCGACGCGTTCTTCGCTTCGGCAGACGGCCGCAGGCTTCGTGTATTCCTGCAAGAGCGCCAGCAGGCGGGCGCCGCCATCTTTCCACCGCAGCCGCTGCGCGCGTTGACGCTGACACCGTTTGATGAAGTTCGCGTCGTCATACTCGGGCAGGATCCGTATCATGGCGAAGGGCAGGCGCATGGCCTGGCTTTTTCGGTGCCGCCTGGAGTCAGAGTGCCACCGAGCCTGCGGAATATCTTTCTGGAACTGCAGCGCGATTGTGGCTGCACACCGCCCGCCGAGGGCGCCCTCGAGCACTGGGCGCGGCAAGGTGCGTTGCTGACGAACGCGATTTTTACCGTCGAACGCGCGCAACCCGGCTCGCATGCGCGCAAAGGATGGGAGACGTTAACGGCGATGCTACTCGCCGCGCTTGCGGCAGATCAGCGCCCGAAGGTGTTCATGTTGTGGGGAACCTTTGCGCAAGCCAGGCATGCGGGAATCGGCAAGCCGCATCTGGTGCTGCAGGCGAATCATCCGTCGCCGTTGTCTGCACGCCGCCCGCCGCTGCCGTTTTTCGGATGCGGGCACTTCTCGCGTTGCAACGCGTTCCTGCAAGAGCACGGCCGCGGCAAGATCGACTGGTGCTAGCTGCGTGATCAAACTACGGCCGGGCCCAGCCACGCCTTGCGCAGTAGCTTCGCGGTGCGTGCGCCCTTCGCATCGACCTCGAGTGTGAACTTCATCGGCGGTTGCGCCGCGAGCCTGACTAAAAAACGCATCAATTCATCGCGCCGAAATGCATGTATCTCGACTTCGTCGCCGGTTGCGTAACGCGATAACAGCGTATCGATATTGGCTTGCGTCGCCCGCAATCCGCCGATGGCGACCAGCACGTCATTGGCGGACAGTCCGGCGGCCTGGGCCGGCGAACCGTCGAATACATGCGCCAGCCTGCAATCTCGGTTTGCGTGGGTTGCTTTTACTCCGAGCAATGCAAAATGCGCTTTGTCAACGTCCGGCCGCCGTGTGCAATGCACGCCGAACGGTGCAAACAGCGCTGCGTAATCAGGGTCGGCAGTGCCTTCGGTCCATTCGGCGATTTCACGTGCAAAGCTCAACCCCGTCGCCGCTTCGACGGCCCGCACGATCTCGTCCTCCGCCACGCCCCGATAGTCATCGCCGGCGGCCTTCCACTGCTTCCATAACAGCCGCATCACATCGTCGAGCGAACGCTTGCCACGTGTCTGCGCGCGAATGGATAAATCCAGCGCCAGACCGATCGAAGCGCCCTTCTGGTAGTAGCTGACGACGCTGTTCGGCGCGTTTTCGTCCTGGCGGTAATACTTGATCCAGGCATCGAATGAGCTATCGGCCACGCTTTGCTTGAGGCGGCCTGATCGCTGCATCACCGTGGTCAGCGTCTTGGCTAGCGATGCCAGATACTGCGCTTCGCTGAGCAGACCGGCGCGTGCCAGCAGCAGATCGTCGTAGTACGACGTGAATCCTTCGAATGCCCACAGCAGCCGCGTGTAGTTTTCCTGCGTCAGGTCGTAGGGCACGAAAGCCGCAGGTTTGATGCGCTTGATATTCCACGAATGAAAATACTCGTGGCTCGCCACCATCAGGAAACTCCGATAGGCCTCGGTCGACTCTGTCATGCCCGCAAACGGCAATCCCTCTCGCTTTGTCATCAGCGCGGTCGAGTTGCGATGCTCAAGGCCGCCGTACGCATCACCCAGCGCCATCGTCAGGAACATAAAGCGATCAAATGGCGCTTTGCGGCTGCGCGGCTCGAACAGCTTCACCTGCGTTTCGCAGAGGCGCGTCAAATCGGCGGTCAGCCGTTGCATATCGAGCTTCGGTACCCGGCCGGTGATCGCGATTTCATGCGGAACGCCGAGCACGTCGAATCGGCCCAGTTCGAAGTCGCCGATCTCGACCGGACAATCTATCAGCTCGTCGTAATTGCGGGCCTCGTAAGTACCGAAGGCGTGGTGCCGCGTGCCGCGCACCGGCGAAAGCCCGGTCGCGACGCGCCAGTTGCGGCAAGCCGCGCCGGCCGGCGGCAGGATATCGACGGTGCAGCGCTCATGCTCATGGCCGATCGGCAGCAGGAACACCGAAGAGCCGTTGAAAAATCCGTGCGTTTCATCCAGGTGCGCAGCGCGCACCGACAGATCCCATGCGTACACCTCATAGGCGAGCTCGATCTGCTTTGACGGCGCGGCACGCCACGTATGCTTGTCGATCTTTTCGAGCCGCACTTTGCGCCCGCCGGCGAGCGCGGTAATACGCACGATGTGGCGTGCGAACTCGCGAATCACGTAGCTGCCGGGTATCCACGCCGGCAGCGTGAAGACCTGGCCTTGCGGATCCGGCCGCTCGACGCGGCACGTCACGTGAAAAAGATGTGCGGCAGGCGATGCCGGACGGATCGCGTAGTAAACGCTCATGCCTGGCCGCCCAGCTGCATCGCCGTCGCAGCGTTACTTGCGGCGTGTGAGCCGCATGAGTGCCCACACCATCAGGCCAGCCAGCATCACGTAGAGCGCAATGTTCACCGCCTGCTTCGACTGCGCATAGGTCACGCTGGAGTAAAACAGATAGCCGCAGGTCGACACGAAGATAATCGGCAGAATCGGATACAGCGGGACTTTGAACGGGCGCGGGGCTGTCGGCTCGCGAAACCGCAGGACGAAGAGCGCGAT
>JBGSWY010000212.1:0-7328 GCA_041751715.1 Burkholderiaceae bacterium | reverse complement strand
CGCGCCAGAGCGCGCTTCGCATTGGCGAGCGCGTCGGACGGCGCCGCACCGGCGCGCAGCCGTCGATGAAAATCGATCATCAGCTCGGCGGTGGGCTCATCCGCGACCGGCCACAGCGAAACCACTGCGCCGGCACTACCGGCGATAAACAACGCATGCACCAGGCCGGTCAATCCTTCGCCCGCCTCGGCGGCGGCACCGGTGCTCGAACATGCCGACAGCACGACCAGGTCACTCGTCAGTTGAAGCCCGCGTATTTCCGCCGCGGTCAGATAGCCGGCGGTGCGATCGCCACCCTTTGCATCTCCCAGCACGATGGCGGACAGATCGGGTGCACCGTTCGAGAACCAGGCATGAGCTGCAAAGTGAATCAGACGGAATCGATCTTCGCCCGCCGTCAGAGCCCGGATCGACGGCTCGCTCGCGGCTTGATCGAGCAACACCTCCGCCTGCCTGTCGCGGTACTGCGTCGCGATGCCGTCAATTTCTGCACGCACGCCAGGCAACGGCAGCCAACTTAACTTTGCCAGCCGCGAGTCGAGCCCGGCCGGCAAACGCGGTTGCGTCACGCCGACGGCCAGCAGATCACGCCGCTTTGTAGTTGCGTAGCTCCGCAGTCGTTGGCGCGACTGCGCCAGCACCGCAAACGAATGCGCGTAGCTGACAACGATGCTTTCGCCGAGAGGCCGGCCCTTGACCGGCAACGCGTCGAACGGCAGCAGCGCCAGCGCACCGTCGGGCGCAATGACCAGGCGATCGATCCCGCGCAGATGCGGCTCGATCGAAGCAATCATGACTTGCGTCAGCATAGGCAAGGCGTCCGCATCGGGCAGCCGCGTGGCGTCGCTCGCCGGCCGGGCAAAGCTGTCGACGAACGAACCGTCGCGCAAGCGCCAGAGGACGCTCCCCGTGTTCGAATTGGCGAGCGAGCGGTTGGCAGACGAAATCAGTGCCGGCAATCCGCGTATCGGCACTACCACCACCTTCGGTGTGCCACGGCGGCCGCGCAGCACGGCGACGTATTGATCGTCATACGCGACCGCGTGGACGAACAACTCGTTGGCGACGAGCACCGTCGCCGCATCGATGGCCTGCGGTTCAGTCGCCTTGATACCCAACTCGCGGACCTCGCGCCGCGCCGTGTCAAGCTTTACACCCGCTGCGAGCCGGATCGCGCGATCCGAGCTCAATGCCAGCTCGATTTCCGCTGCTCGCGCCTCCGCTGTTGCCTGCTGAATCTGCTGCTGCACGCCGGTCGATGCGGTGCGCTGCGTAGCCGCTGCAAATTCGGAATCCACCAGTTGTCGGCCCTTGCTGAGCTCGGCAACATTCCACGCCGCCTCGTTGTTGCCACTTTGCGCCTCCAACAACACGAGCGCTTTGTAGCCGGCCGGAAAACGCTTGGATTCGACCCATTTGCCGAACGCCGCAGGCGCTGCAAAGACACTTTCTCGTCGCAGCCGCTCGGCGCGCTCAACGAAGTCGCGCAACACCGGAAGCGCCTCGCGGGGTCGCTTGGCCCGTAGCAACAGCTCGCCGTACATCGCTGTCCAGTCGAGCGCAGCCAGGTTGTTTGCCTCGCCTGCCTCCATCCGAACTAGCTCGCGCATGTGCACAATCGCTTCGTCGGTACGACCGGCGAGCCGGCTGCACTGGCTTAGGATCGCCAGCCGCTCGATCCGGTTCTCGGGCGCATGCAGAGCGTTCCTGGTCATCAGGTCCTGCACCAACGAGCATGCTTTCGGCCGACCCGATTGAACGCTCGCGTTTACGTACCGATTGAGGTGATCGACGAAAGAAGGGTTCGATTCGCCCCACAATTTCTGCAGACGCGGAATCAATCGCTCGTATTCATCTGCCGCATCAGCGAAGCGGCCTTCGTTGAATAGGACGATCGCGTGCCTGACCTGAGCTTCTTGTCCAACTGCACTGTCGACTCCCAATCGAAGCTCAGCTCGTGCGGCAACGCTTTCGAGGGTTTCGAGCGCATCAGCGGCGCGACCTGAACCGGCAACAAAGACAGCGTATTCGATCTCAGCACGCATCGTGCGCGCATCAGCGTCGCCGTACCGCTGCCGACGATAGCTATATATCTGCTGAGCCAGCAAAAGCGCTTCGTCAAGGCGGCGCTCCTGGCGCAGCAATTGGAGCAGAGCAAACCGCGCATGGTCGAGCGTGTCCGGATCGCCAATGGTTTCAGCACGTCTGACCACTCCCGATAACAGTTCGAACGCCGGTTGCCGCGCCTGATCGAGCACCTGCCCAAGCGTGAACTCGGCGCGTATCGTGAACGGATCACTCTCACCCAACCCGGCGCGCGCATCGTCAACTACTTGTCGCAGCAGTTCGAGCGCACTTTCTGTTTCGCCCCCAAATGACAACCGGATCGCAAGCGCACGCCGATTCTCGAGAGCAATCGAATGCGTGCGACCGAACCGACTGGTTAGGGCCGGGTCCAGAGAGCGCCTCAGGTCGATGGCGCGCGTCGTCTGATTCGTAAGCGCCAGCAGGCGTGCGCGCGCGAGTTCGATCCGCAGGGCGTCTTCGGAAGCAGCATTAAGATCGGACGGCGCGTTGTAACGGCCTAGTAGCTGAGAGGCTTCCGTTGTCCGACCGCTGTTCAGCAACGCTTCAAGCTGCGCCAAATCGGCACTGACGCTCGCGATCACCGGCATGTGAGGGCATGCAACGAAGAGTGCGAGAAGAAGGAAGAGCGTGCGCATGATTTGCTGAAATCGTTGCCATCATAGGAGAGCGTGCCATACGATGAAGGATCGGCCCGCCCAGGGTCAGCATCCGGAGGTAAACATGAACGACAATTCAATGAAAGCAGGTCGAGCCAAAGCCGTCGTTGTCGAGGGGAAGGATTTTTACGTCGACATCGCTTTGCTGAAACATCCACGCAAGGGCCTGTACATCCGGGTGCAGCACTACTCACGCAGCAGGGAGGTCAAGCGCGAGGTGATTACTTTTTTGAAGACCTTTGCGACGATCGGCGACGGGATGCACATTACGAGCCTCTACGCCGATCCCCCGCGGAGGCGCTCCGCAAAAGGCGCCAAGATGGCGATGGCAAGCAACGGCATCAGAGGTCATCTGATGCTCGAATAGTCTGCCCGAAGAGATCATCGGCGAGTGCGCTCGGTATGTGTTCGTCTGGGGGTTTTGATCGGCGGAGGTGATTCGTCGACCAAGGGCGTTCGAGCGCTCGGCCACGCGATATGCGCTTCGGTCGAGCACCCTTTCAAGACCAGCGCGCGACTTATCCATGTCGCCATTGAGCTAGCTGAAGTTCGAGTACTGCCGGCCCTTCCCGCTGCCGATTTGCTTGAGCGGCCGTTGACTCTGGCCCGCGCGGCGCAGTGGCTCGAAAGTGCAGCGAACGCAATTCTCGTGGATGCCCAACCGCTGGAAGATTGGCGGATCGCCAACAGGATCGATGCGGTGTTGATTACGCTGCCGCTGCAGCGAAAGGGCAGCACTCGATCCATCTTGGGCGCGGCACACCTGCCTGTCTGGCGGCGTGGCGTGCCTTCATTTGCGCGCGTCGCTCTGGTTGACAGCGGCGCCGCGGCCGATCGCTACGCCGCTGCGCATGAGTTCGGACATTTGCTCGGGCTGCAGCACGCGGCCGAGTGGCAATCGGTCGCGTACATCGACGACATTGCTCAAAGCGCAGCACATAAGGGATACATGAAACGTGCGGGACACACTGCGCGCGGCTGGCAGTGCCCCGATCTGCGGCTGCAGACGATCATGGGCGATATGCCGACTAACGGTCACGACGCCTATACGACGGTGCCCGTCTGGTCCGAGCCCGGCATCGACTGGTTCGGCAATCGCACCACCGCGACCGGCCCGCGCGCGCGTGGCTGCGCGAATCTGGCGGACGAAGTGAGTTATCTGCGCGAGGTGTTGCCGAAGTTTGTCGCGTGGAGAAGCGCTCGATAGCAAGAAGCGGAGTGGTCGCACGTTGCACCGTCAACGACAATCGCGCCATGAAGCCCCGCGATCTGATCGATTTCACGTTGCTCGCCGCGCTATGGGGCGCGAGCTTTCTCTTCATGCGCATCGCTGTGCCCGCATTCGGGCCGTTTGCCATCGCCGACCTGCGCACCGCGATCGCGGCGCTCGCCCTGCTGGCGCTGCTCTCATGGCGCGGTGGTTTCGCTGAACTGGCGCCGAACATACCTCGCCTGCTGGTGCTCGGCGCATTCAATTCGGCGATCCCGTTTGCGCTGTTCGCCTATGCGGCGCTGTCGATCACCGCCGGCCTGGCCGCGATCCTGAATGCAACGGTGCCGCTGTTCGCCGCGTTGATAGCGTGGCTGTGGCTGCGCGACCGGCTGACATGGATGCAATGGCTCGGCCTTGCAATCGGCTTTGCGGGTGTGCTGTGGCTTTCGACCGGAAGCGCTAACTTCACGCCCGGCGGCAGTGGATGGGCCATTGCCGCCGCGCTGGTGGCATCGGTGTCCTACGCCATCTCCGGCAATCTCGCGAAGCGTTACTTCGCGCACCTTCGTCCGCTGGCAGTGGCGACCGGCAGCCAGATTGCGGCCGCCGTGTTGCTGCTGCCTTTCACGATTTTCAACTGGCCTGAGGTCGCTCCGGGTGCGCTCGACTGGCTTGCCGTCATCGCGCTTGGTGTGTTCTGCACCGGGCTCGCCTATGCGCTTTACTTCAGATTGATCTCGCGCATCGGACCGACGAAGACGATGGCGGTCACCTTTCTGATCCCTGCATTTGCGATGCTGTGGGGAGGGCTGTTTCTCGCAGAGGAAGTGACGGCGCTGATGCTTGCCGGCTGTGCAGTCATTCTCGCGGGCACGGCGCTGGCGACACAGCTTATTGCGCGCCGTTAAGTGCTCCTTCGTGCTGCCTCTTCGCGCGCGCGCCGGTGCAGCGCATGCAGTTGCTGTGCCCCGCTCAGATACTGCGACGGCCAGGTCACGCCCTCATGCCCCGCTTCAGCGGCAGCATGCAATGTGAAGTACGGATCGGCCAGATGAGGCCGCGCGAGTGCCACCAGATCGGCGCGGCCGGAGATCAGCAACGTGTTTACCTGATCGGCACTCGTCACTGCACCCACCGCCATTGTTGCGATGCCGACCTCGAGCCGGATCCGCTCGGAGAACGTCGCCTGAAACATGCGGCCGTACACCGGCTTGCTAGCCGGGTCGGTCTGCCCGGTGGAAACGTCGAATAGATCGCAACCGGCGTCCTTGAATGCGCGCGCGATCTGCACGCTGTCGGCGCCGGTCGTGCCGCCGGCGATCCAGTCGGTCGCCGACACCCGCACCGACATCGGCTTCTGCTTTGGCCATACCGCGCGCACCGCACGAAACAGTTCGAGCGGAAAGCGCAGGCGGTTGGCAAGCGAGCCGCCGTATTGATCGTTCCGCTGATTGGTGATCGGCGATAAAAAGCTGGCGAGCAGATAGCCGTGCGCCATGTGCAGCTCGAGCAGATCGAAGCCGGCTTGATCGGCCATGATCGCTGAAGTGCAGAACTGTTCGATCCACTCGTCCATGTCATCGCGCGTTGCGGCGCGCGGAATCTGGCTTGCACCGGGCCGATATGGAAGCGCTGAAGCCGAGACCAGCGGCCAGTTCGGCTCGCTGTCATCTTCGTCGAGCGGCCAGTCCATTTGGCGCCAACCGACCTGCGTCGATCCCTTGCGGCCCGAATGCCCGATCTGCATCGCGATCTTCGCTTCCGTGTGGCGATGCACGAAGTCCGCGATGCGCTGCCAGGCATCGACGTGTTCCGGTCCATACAAGCCGGTGCAGCCGGGCGTGATGCGGCCGTGCGGCGATACGCATGTCATCTCGACGAACACGAGCCCGGCTCCACCCTTGGCGCGCTCGGCATAGTGCGAAAAGTGCCAATCATTCGGCGTGCCATTCACCGCAGAGTACTGCGCCATCGGCGACACGACGACGCGATTGCGGATCCACAGATCGCGCAACCTTAGCGGCGCGAACATCGGCGGAGTCCGTAAGTCGGCGGGCGCCTTAAGATTCAAACGCTCGGCTTCGCGCCGGTTCCAGCGCTCGGTGGCATCCGCCACCAGCGCGGCATCGCGCAGCCGCAGGTTTTCATACGTGATCTGCTTGCTGCGCGTCAGCAGGCTGACGTTGAACTGCCACGGTTCGAGTTGCCAGAAGCGGCGCACGTTTTCAAACCACGCGAGCGAGACATTGGCCGAGTGCTGAATGCGCCCGACTTCATCGCGGCGCTGCGCTTCGTAGTCGGCAAGCGCGCTGCCAAGATCATCGGGCTGCGCGATCAATGCCCTATGCAGCGCGATCGCGTCTTCGAGCGCGAGCTTGGTACCGGAGCCGATTGCAAAGTGCGCCGTATGCGCAGCGTCGCCGAGCAGCACCACAGGCACACCATTTTCTCGTCCGTGCCAGGTCGCGAGAGTGATCGTCGGAAACTGGCGCCACAACGAACGATTGGTCAGCACCCGGCTGCCCTTCAACTCTTCCTTGAATACGCGCTCGACATACGCCGCGGTCGCCGCCTCGTCATCGACCGCAAGACCCGAGCGATGCCAGGCATCGTCGGTGGTTTCGATGACGATCGTGCTCTCGCCGGGTGCGTACATGTAGGCGTGCATGTTCCACAGCCCCTGTTCGTTCTCGCGAAAGCTATAGAAGAAGCCGGGCAATGAAAGATTGGCGCCAAGCCAGACGAAACGATTGCTGCGCACGTCGACCGTCGCGGCGAAGTGTTCCTTGTGCTGTTCGCGTATGGCCGAGTTGGCACCGTCTGCGGCCACGATCAACTGCGCGCCGTGATGCGCAGTAATGCCCGGATCTTCGGTGCCATAACGCACGCGCACGCCCAACACGCTTGCACGCCGCTGCAGGATCTGCAGCAACGTGATGCGCTTGATGCCGGAGAATCCATGCCCCGACGACTTCATCACGTGCCCGCGAAACTGCACGAAGATGTCGTCCCAGTAAGCAAAGCTGGCGGCGATCTCGCGATAGCTCGGCTCGTCAGCGGCTTTCAGATTGGCCAGTGTTTCATCGGACAGCACGATACCGAAGCCGAACGTGTCGTCGGCCGCATTGCGTTCGACGACGTCGATCGTTGCAGTGGGAAAACTTCTTTTCGCAAGGATCGCGAAATACAGTCCCGCCGGCCCGCCGCCGATGATGTCGATGCGCATGCCCTCACCCTACCCTGTCCCATCGGGAGAGGGAAGATCACCTAGAATTTGCTATGCAGCGCCTCTGGGACATCTCACCCGCTATCGGCCCCGGCTTTCCGGTATTTCCCGGCGACACACCGTTTTCACAGCGCTGGACCTGGAC
>JBGSWY010000211.1:0-7436 GCA_041751715.1 Burkholderiaceae bacterium | reverse complement strand
CAGCGCCGCCGAAGCGCTCGGCTGGACACTGCCCGGCGCGGCGTCGATTCCGGCAGTCGACGCCAACCATCAGCGCATGGCCACCGATATCGGCCGGCGCATCGTCGAGATGGTGTGGGAGGATTTGAAGCCGTCGGATTTTCTGACGGCGGTGTCGTTCGACAACGCTATCACCACGGTGCTGGCGCTCGGCGGCTCGACCAACTCGCTGGTGCATCTGGTCGCGATGGCCCGCCGCGCGGGCATCGCGCTGAGGCTCGAGCGCTTCGATGACTTGTCGCGCAACACACCGCTGCTGGCAAACCTTCGTCCATCCGGCATGTACCTGATGGAAGATTTCTATTACGCCGGAGGGCTGCTGGCGGTGCTCGCCGAGTTGGGCGAATTGATCGACGGCTCCGCATTGACGGTCAATGCAAAGTCACTCGGCGAGAACATCGCGGGCGCAGGCATTCACAACGACGACGTGATTCGACGCCGCACGAATCCGTTGCTGGCGAACGGCGGCCTGGCGGTGCTGAAGGGCAACCTCGCACCGGATGGCGCGGTGATCAAACCCGGCGCGATGGAGCCAAGACTGCTCGTCCACCGCGGGCGAGCCGTCGTCTTCGACAACTACAACGATCTGGCTGCACGCATCGACGATCCGACGCTCGACGTTGAAGCCGACTCGGTGCTGGTGCTGCGCAGTGCCGGACCGATCGGCGCCCCCGGGTTCCCCGAGTGGGGCCAGTTGCCGATTCCGAAAAAGCTTCTGGCACAGGGCGTGCGCGACATGCTGCGGATTTCGGATGCGCGCATGAGTGGCACCAGTTACGGCGCCTGCGTGCTTCACGTGGCGCCCGAAAGCGCGGTTGGCGGGCCGCTGGCATTAGTCCGCAGCGGCGACGAGATCGCACTCGATGTGCCCAATCGCACATTGAACTTGCTGGTCGATGCGGAAGAACTCGCGCGGCGTAGACGCGACTGGCGCGCACCGCCGCCGCACTACGAGCGCGGCTACGGCGCACTGTTCTCGCGTCATATCACGCAGGCCAACGACGGCTGCGATTTCGATTTTCTTGAGGGCACGGCCCCGATCCCGGAGCCTGAGATTCACTAGTGACATTACCGATAAGAGAACACAGGGAGACTAAAACTAATGACAATGCATCGCGTGCTACGGATCAGTTTCGGCTGGCTGCTCGCATGTTGCGCGCTTATCAGCACGGTTGCTGTCCAGGCGCAGAGTTACCCGAACAAGCCTGTAAGAATCATCGTGCCGTATCCGCCGGGCGGGACGTCCGACATCCTGGCGCGCGCCATCGGACAAAAACTCACCGATGCGCTCGGCCAAACCGTCGTGGTCGAGAACAAGCCCGGCGCCAACGGCAACCTCGGCGCGGACTTCGTCTCCAAGAGCGCGCCCGATGGCTACACGGTATTGCTCGCCGATATCGGCGCACTCGCGATCAGCCCAAGTCTGTACAAGCTCGCATTCGACCCGGCTACCGATTTTTCACCGGTAACGATGGTCGCGTATTCGCCCCACATTTTGGTTGTGCACCCTTCCGTGCAGGCGACCAACGCGAAGGAATTGATCACGCTCGCCAAGTCGAAGCCCGGCAAGCTGAACTTTGCGGCATCGAGCATCGGCAGCGCGCCGCATCTGGCCGGCATCGATTTCGCATCACGCGCCGGCGTTGATTGGGCGTATATCCCCTACAAGGGAGGCGCGCAGGCAATCACCGATCTTGCGGGCGGGCAGGCCGACGTGATGTTCAACGGAATGCTCGCAACGTATCCGCACGTCAAGAGCGGCAAGCTAAAAATTCTTGCCGTGTCGAGCAGCAAGCGGATGAGCGCGATTCCCGACGTGCCGACGGTCGCTGAAGCGGCGGGGCTCGATGGCTTTCAGACCGGCTCGTGGCAGGGTGTGCTGGCGCCGTTGAACACGCCGAAGGAAGTCATCGCGCGCCTGAGCACCGAGATCATCAAGATCCTGAACACCGCGGAAATGAAAGAGCGGCTCGCGGTACAGGGCGCCGAGGTGTCGACCAACACTCCGGAGCAGTTTTCCGCGTTCATTCGCGACGAAAAGTCGCGCTGGTCCAAGGTCGTCAAGGCCGCCAACCTCAAACTCGAATAGGAGATCGCGTGTCTGCCATTGACACCCGCCTGCCGGCGCTGCTGGCAGGCAATAAACCGCTGTTCGGCATGTTCGTCGGTATCGCAAGCCCTGCAATCGTCGAGATGTGCGGCTACGCGGGATTTGATTTTGTCGTGCTCGACAACGAACACGGTCCTGCCGGCATCGAAACCACCGAGCATCTGATTCGTGCGGCGCGTTGTGCGAACGTCATTCCGGTGGTGCGCACGCTGGAGCCGGACATCCTGCGCATTCTGGATATCGGGGCTTCAGCGATCCAGGTGCCGCAGGTGAACACGGCGGAGCAGGCGCGCCGGATCGTGGCCGCCGCCAAGTATCCGCCGATGGGCAGCCGCGGCGCTGCGTTTTCGCCGCGCGCTGCCGGCTACGGTTTTTTTGGAGGCCAGCCGCATGCCAAGGCGTCGAACGAAGGCACGTCGGTCATCCTGATGACCGAAACCCAGGAGGCGCTCGATAACCTCGATGAGATTCTCGCCGTACCCGGCATCGACGCCATTTTCATCGGGCCCAACGATCTATCGTTTTCGCTGGGACATCAGGGCAATCAGAAGCATCCCGAGGTCGTCGCCGCGATCGACGGTGCGGTAAAGAAGATCGCGCGCACGAAGGTGGCGGCCGGATTGATGACGATGCCGATCGAGGACTATCGCAAGTACGCGGCACTGGGAGCGCGCTATCTGACCACTCAGATCTCGGGTGTGCTTGGCGCTGCGTTAAAAGACGCGGTGGCTGCGACGAAATCCGCGCCGAGCTCACGCTAGCAGCATCGATCTGTTTGGAACATTTGGCGGAAATGCACCCGGCTCTTGCGGCGCAGACCACCCGACGGTCGGCCGAGAGCGATCGCTTTGAGACGCGCTTGTGATGGGCATGCGTATGATGATCTGCCCACCTGATTGCCGCGGCAAAGCTTGAGCTCATCTGATCGAACCCCCGCGCTCATTGGCTCCGACGCTGTGTTTGTGCGAAGGGTGGTCTGGGTACTGCTCCTTATCGGTCTGGGCTGGCTGTTCATCGAGCTCTCCGGACTTCTCTTGCTTGTCTTCGGCGCCGTGCTCGTCGCGGTAATCTTCCGTGCGCTGGCGGAGCCGATTACACGCGCGACCCATCTGTCTGAGCGGTTGGCGTTGCTGATCGCAGTGCTTGCTGTCTTCACTATCGGCGGGTTGAGCGGTTGGTTGTTCGGCGCGCAAGTGCGCGCGCAATTCGAGGAACTGCAACAGACGTTGCCGCGGGCCTGGCACTCCTTCGAGGCGTGGCTGGGCGAAACCGATCTCGGCGAACGAATGCTGACAGCAGCGCGCGACTGGTCGCCATCGGGCACCGCTCTGGCGCGTAATGTCGGCAGCCTGGCAACAGCCACGGTCGGCGCTATCGGCAACCTGTTGCTGGTGTTGGTGGCCGGTGTTTATCTGGCGCTGCAGCCGCGCATCTACCGCGGCGGTCTGCTGCAACTGATTCCACCACAGTCGCGCGATGCGGGGCGCGATGCGGTGAACGCCACCGGGCGGGCGTTGCGCCTGTGGCTCAGCGCGCAGCTCGTCGGCATGGTGGCGATCGGCGTGCTGACCACGATCGGGCTGTGGATGATCGGCGTGCCGTCGGCGCTGGCGCTCGGCCTGCTCGCCGGGCTCGCCGAGTTCGTCCCGATCGTCGGTCCGATCATCGCGGCGATCCCCGCACTGCTGATAGCGTTGACGCTGGGTTGGGAAACCTTCCTTTGGACGCTCGGCCTGTACCTGGTCATTCAGCAAATCGAAGGCAACGTCATCATGCCGATGGTGACGCGGCGCGCGGTCAACCTGCCGCCTGCGCTCGCCCTGTTTTCGATCGTCGCGCTCGGGCTGTTGTTCGGCCCGCTCGGGATCGTGTTCGGTGCGCCGCTCGCGGTCGTGCTGTTCGTGCTGGCGCGCGAGCTATACGTGAAGCGCGTGCTCGGCGAGAAGCTGCCGGTTGTCGGCGGCTGAGAAGCAAAGATCAGAGCAGCCACTGAAGGTACCCGCGCCGGCCGAACGAATCTATTGCTACTGACGCGATCTATTCATCCTGCTCGATGACCTGCCCCGATTCGCGTTCGATGACCGCGTTGAACTCGGCGCCGAAGAGCATCACTGCAGCGGAGAGATAGAAGTAGAAGAGCAAAACGACGACCGCGCCAATGCTGCCGTAGGTCGCGTCGTAGCGGGCGAAGTTCTGCACGTAGAAGCCGAACAGCAATGAAGCGCCGATCCAGACGGCAACGGCGAGCACTGCGCCGGGTGAGATCAGGCGAAACGGCAGCTTGACGTTCGGGGCAGCCCAATAGACGAGCGCCAGCGCAAGCATCAGCAGCACGACGGCAACCGGCCAGCGCAGCAGCGCCCAGGCCGCGATGACCAGCTCGCCGAGCCCGACATAAGCGGCCAGCCAGCGCAGCTGATCCGGACCGACTGCCATAAACAACGCGGCTGCCATCAGCAGCGCAGCGAGCCCTATCGTGTAGATGATCGCCACTACGTAGCGCTTCCACACTGGCCTGCGCTCGTTGACGTCATAAGCGACATTCAGCGCGTTCATCGTTGCCGCCACCGCGATAGAGGCCGAATAAATGGCGAGCAAGATGCCGAAAGACATCAATCCGCCGCGCGCCGTCTGCAGATCGCTCAGCACCGTATCGACGACTTCCATCCCTTGCCCAGGCACCACGTAGGAAGCCTGCTCGCGCAACCAGGCGAACAGTCCCGGTGCGCCAAGGTAGCCGAGCAGCGCAGCCAGGAAGATCAGGAACGGAAACAGCGCCAGCAGCGCGCGCAGTGCAAGCGCCGCGCCATAGGTCGGCATATCGTCGGCGAAGAACTTGCTGAACGACTGTTTCAGCACGCGCCATACGGAAAGGCCGCGCAAACCGGGCAATTGCATCTCAGTGGAGCCGGCCGGACAGCGCGGCTATCACAGTAGGAGTCCGGACGCAGCTTACCGGCACACGGAAATGTGTGCAGACCAGCACTGCCGCTGCTATGCGTCGATGACACCAGCGACGTCGCGCGGGAACCTATGGAAAATTTTGTTCGATTAGCCGGGCCCGAGCGGGCCGTGGAGCTGTTCGGCGTTCGGCTGGTCGGCTTGAGTGCCGACAGCGGCACCAAGCTGTTGTTGACCCTGGCATTTATTGTGATCGTCTTCGCGCTGAGTTTGCTGCTGCGCGTAGCGGCGCGCCGGATCTTGACTGGCCGGCACAACGAACCGATACGAGTTTTGGGTGCGCCAGGCGATCAAGCTGGGCACTGCGGTCGTGCTGGTCATCGGGCTGCTGTCGGTCTGGTTCGAAGACCCGACCCGGCTCGCGACCGCGCTCGGACTCGTCACCGCAGGATTGGCCTTCCGGGACGCCGCCGGCCACTGAAGCGAGCGCAGCCCCCCTCGATCACAAACTCGCCGATCGCCCGTTCCATCCGGATCACCGCGCGCTGCGCGCACGCCAGCTCGAACAGCGCGTCCGCATTGACGCTCTGAATGTAGCCGGTCGCTCTCGATGCAACCGGAGTCCACGAAGCCGCCTCCAGATGCGCGGCGGTGATGTGCTGCTCGTCGGCTTCGACGCCGATCGCGTCCGGAAACAGCCGATCCACCGCTCGCCGCCGCGAATCGTGCGCAGCACGACCAGACAGTATGCGAAGACACCGATGAACACGCCCAGCACCGTCTGGTTGGTGCGGTTGCGCATGAAGTTGCGCAAAATGCGCGACGTGTACTGACTCGATGCCAGCGCCAGCGCGACAACCGTGATCGAAAACGTCACCCCGGCTACCGTCACCATCGAGCTGGCAATCGCCGCCAGCATGCCGCGCGCGCCGGAGGCGCCCACGCCAAACACCCGCGGCCAGCGCTGCATCCATTGTCCGTATTCAGCGGTCGTGTCGAACTCGATCACGCCGACGGCAAGAACAACCGCGCCCAATACGATCAAGGCCGGAACGAACCACAAACTGGAGCGCGGGTCGTCCCATAAATGAAGCAGTTTGGTCATCGGTGTGATTTCGGCGGGCGGATGCGCATTATTGCGGGTTCGTCGGTTGCTGTGTCCGGGCAATGTTCAACGACCTGCCGCTGTTAGCAAACGGCGCGATCTTCGTCGCCGCAGCGGTAGTGGTGTGGCTCGCCGGCACGCGGCTCGCGCGCTATGCGGACCGGATCGAGGCGCAAACCGGGTTGGGCGAAGGCCTGCTCGGCTTCATTCTGCTGGGGGTGGCCACATCGACGCCGGAGATTGCAGTCGGCGTGACGGCGGCGCTCGCCGGCACGCCCGAGCTGTCGGTCAACGACGTGCTCGGCAGCGCATCGATCAATCTGGTGATTCTCGCGCTCGCCGATGCGGTGTACGGCAGAGGCGCGCTGACATCGACGCCTGCCACGCCGCAGGTGATGCTTCAGGGCGTGCTCGGGATGCTGATCCTGGGGCTCGTCATCGGGCCGACCGTCACCGGCGATCGGTTGCTGTTCGGCATCGGCGCGTGGAGCTGGCTGATCGGCGCCGCGTTCGCGGGCGCGATCTGGTTCATCGCGCACTCGAGCAAGTTGCGATCGTGGGTGCCGGCCGGCGATCAAGAACCATCGAACGATCGGGCCCGAGATTCCTCCGAGCACCGCCACACGCTGCGGCAACTGCTGACGCGCACTGCGGGCGCCGTCGTCGTGATCCTTGCCGCCGGCTTTGTTCTGGCGCAAACGGGCGAAGCGCTCGCCGAACAGACGGGGCTCGGCGCGAGCTTTGTCGGCGCGATGCTGATCGGACTGGCCACCTCGATGCCCGAAGTGAGCACCGCGCTGGCCGCGATCCGGCTCAAACGCTACGAGATGGCGATTGCCGGTATCTTCAGCACCAACGTGTTCAACGTTCTGATCATCGTGCTGATCGACGCGGTCTATGCGGGCCCGCCGGTGCTGGTCGAGGCCGGCCGCTTCGCCGCGTTCGCGGCTTTGCTGGCGATGCTGCTGACCGGCTTCTTTATGATCGGCATGATCGAGCGGCGCGACCGCACGGTGTGGCGCATGGGAGTTGACTCGATGGCGGTGCTGCTTTGCTTTGGCGCGGGCGTGTTCGTGCTTTATCAGTTGAGATAGCGATGCGATTCCCGCGCTTGGCTCTGGCGCTGATCGGTTGCCCGTTGCTCGCGGCGTGCAGCGGCGCGCAATCGGTGTTCGATCCGCACGGCCCAGAAGCGCGCGACATCGCAACGATTGCGTGGGTGCTGATCACGGGCGCCGGCGTGATCTTCGTCGCGACCATGGCGCTCGTTGCGCTCGCGAT
>JBGSWY010000210.1:0-4003 GCA_041751715.1 Burkholderiaceae bacterium | reverse complement strand
GGCGACGATTCGCTCGGAAGGCGCGGAAAACAGATGGTCCTTGAACAGGAACTCCGGTGGCTGCGCGCGCGGCTGCTGCTGGCTGGCGCACGCTGCCAGCAGTAGTGCGCAGACAAGAGCTAGACAGTTGCGCATTCGGTTTTCCCTTCTTGCAGATACCGGCCAAGCAGAACCACGATAAGCATATCGCGATGGCACTAATTTGCTAGGTTCGAAAACCAGTTGAGGGCACCATCCAAGCCGGCGTGGCACAGCGCGTAAGTCGTTTGCTTGCGCACTACCGGTTTCGCGCAGTACGCAACCGAGAGTCCGGCGAGGTTCAGCATCTTCAGATCGTTGGCTCCGTCACCGATCGCGATCGCTTGGGCGGTTGCGCAGCCGAGCAACGCACAGACATCGCGCAGCGCCTGAGCTTTGCCGTCGGCATCGACGATGTCGCCGCCGTCCGGTCCACTGACACGGCCGGTCAGCTTGCCGTCGGCGATTTCGATCACATTGGAGTGCGAGTAGTCGAGCTGAAGCCGTTTCCGCAGCCGTTCAGTGAAAAACGTGAAGCCGCCCGATACCAGCAGCGTCTTCAAGCCCGCTGTCTGCATGGCTTTCATCAGGCGTTCGGCACCTGGATTCAAGCGCAACTTCTCTTCGTAGACGCGCGTCATCGCGGATTCATCGAGCCCGGCAAGCAGTTCGACGCGGCGCCGCAGGCTTTCTTTGTAGTCGCAGATCTCACCGCGCATTGCGGCTTCGGTGATCGCTGCGACTTCGTCGCCTTTGCCGGCAATCCGGCCAAGCTCATCGACGCACTCGATGTTGATCAGCGTCGAATCCATGTCCATCGCGAGCACGCTGAAGTCCGAAAGACGCAGGTCGGGATCCACGAAGGCGACATCGAGCGTCCAGTAGTCCGCCAATCCGTTGACCGCTTTGCGGGTTTCGGCGTCATCGGTCACCGAGATGCAGCGAGCGGATTTTCCGCTCAGAGAGATGCGCTCGGGGGAGCAAACGACTTTGAATGTATCCAGCGCTGCGGGCGACAGGGCCGGCCCCTGGATCACGAGATCTTTCATCGGTGGAAGTTTAGGTTACTGACATCGCGGGCGACGCACGCTACCGTTGCCTGCCATGAAATCGATCCGCATCGATTCCCAGCTCGACCCGACCGATGCCGACGTGGAGGCGATCGATGCAGGATTGCACAGCTACAACCAGCGATCTGCCGATCTTGCGGCAATACGCCGCTTCGCGTGCTACGCGCGTAAAGCCGATGGGGCGCTCGCCGGCGGTGCGCTGGCGCGCTGGTGGGGCACAGCGTGCGAATTGCAGCAGCTCTGGGTGGATGAAAAACTACGCCGTCGCGGAGTCGGTGCTTCGCTGATGCACCGGGTCGAAGCGGTCGCGATCGAGCGTGGCTGTCGCTCAATCTACCTCGATACGTTCAGCTTCCAGGCGCCGGAGTTCTACTACCGCCTGGGATATGAGACGGCATGCAGGATCGACGGATTTCCCAATGGTGGGTCGAAGTTCATCTTGCGAAAAGTGCTGGTCAACTGATTGCCTTGAACACTTCGCGCAGCCGTTGCAACCGCGCGTCCAGGTTCGGCGTCTTTTCCTCGATACGCAGTCGCTCCGGTCCCGCCAGCCGCATCGTTTTCGAGCGCTGCATCAGCGCAATCAGCTTTGCGGTATCGAACGGCGGATCTGGAACGAACTGCATCACGATCACATCGGTGGACGCATCGATCTTCTTCACACCGAGCTTCTCGGCGATCAGCCGCAGCCGGTGCGTTTCGATCAGTGCCCTGGCGGCATCCGGCAGCTTGCCGTAGCGATCGACCAGTTCTTCCTGCCGCTGGATCAGCTCGTCTTCGTCATCGGCCGAGGCGAGCTTCTTGTACATCGACAGCCGCTGATGAACGTCGTTGACGTAGTCGGAAGGCAAAAGCGCGGGCACGTGCAGATTGATCTCCGTCACAGCCTGCAGCGGAGAAAGCAGGTCCGGCTCGCGACCGGACCGCAATGCCCGTACGGCGGCATTCAGCATCTGCGTATACAGATCGAAGCCGACCTCCTGCATGTTGCCGCTCTGGCTTTCGCCAAGCACTTCACCCGCGCCGCGGATCTCCAGGTCGTGCATCGCCAGATAAAAGCCGCTGCCGAGCTCCTCCAGGTTCTGGATCGCTTCGAGCCGCTTTTCGGCGTTCTTCGTCAGGCCGCCGGCGTCGGGCACCATCAGGTACGCATACGCCTGGTGATGCGAACGGCCGACCCGGCCGCGTAGCTGATGCAGCTGGGCAAGCCCGAACTTGTCGGCACGATGGATGATGATGGTGTTGGCGGTCGGCACATCGATCCCGGTCTCGATAATGGTCGTGCACAGCAGCAGGTTGAACCGCTGCTGATAAAAATCGCGCATCACACGCTCGAGCTCGCGCTCCGGCATCTGGCCGTGCGCAATTTCTATGCGCGCTTCGGGCAGCAGCTCCATCAGCCGCGCGCGGCGATTCTCGATTGTGTCGACCTCGTTGTGCAGGAAGTAAACCTGCCCGCCGCGCTTCAGCTCGCGCAGCACGGCCTCGCGGATCAGCGATGCGCTTTCCTTGCGGACAAAGGTCTTGATCGCCAGACGGCGCTGCGGCGCGGTGGCAATCACCGAGAACTCGCGAATGCCTTCAAGCGACATCGCCAGCGTGCGCGGGATCGGGGTAGCCGTCAGCGTCAGTACATCGACGTCGGCGCGCAGCGATTTCAGCCGTTCCTTCTGCCGCACGCCAAAGCGGTGCTCCTCGTCGATGATGACCAGCCCGAGCCGCTCGAAGTTGATCGATTCGGTCAGCAGCTTGTGCGTGCCGATCACGATATCTATCATGCCGGCGTTGATGCGTGCCACCGATTCAGCAACTTCCTTGCTCGATCGAAACCGCGACAGTTCAGCAATCTGCACCGGCCAGTCTGCGAAGCGATCACGAAACGTCTGCATGTGCTGCTCCGCGAGCAGCGTGGTTGGGCACAAAACGGCGACCTGCTTGCCGGCGGCGACCGCAGCGAACGACGCGCGCAACGCAACCTCTGTCTTGCCGAAGCCGACATCGCCGCACACCAGCCGGTCCATCGGAAAACCCGCCTTCATATCCTTCAGCACCGCCTCGATCGCGGCTTGCTGATCCGGCGTTTCCTCGAACGGAAAGCTCTCGGCAAACGCCTCGACATCGTGCTGCTGGAATTTGAACGCATGTCCCTTGCGCGCCGACCTCAATGCATACAGATTAAGCAGCTCCGCGGCGGTATCGCGCACCTGCTTCGCGGCCTTACGGCGGGCCTTGTCCCAATCGCCGCTGCCGAGTTGATGCAACGGCGCGGCATCCGGATCGGCGCCCGAGTAGCGGCCAATCAGATGGAGCTGCGCCACCGGCACGTAAAGCGTGGTTTCGTTCGCGTATTCGAGATGCAGGAACTCGGTGGGTCCATCGCCCAGGTTCATGCTCTGCAATCCGAGATAGCGGCCAATGCCGTGCTCGACATGCACGACCGGGTCACCGACTCTGAGCTCCGCGAGGTCGCGGATCATCGCCTCGACGTTCGACGCGCGCTCGCGCTGCCTGCCGCGCAACCGTCGCGGGCTGGCGGCATAGAGCTCCGTCTCGGTGACGACGGCGATGCGCTGCTCACGCAGCACAAAGCCTTCATGCAGCGGTGCGATACCGAGGCCGACGGGCGCATCGGACGCGGTAAACGCAGTGAAGTCCGCGTTATCGGCGAACGGCAAGTGGTACTCGGCCAGCATCTGCGAAATCGTTTCGCGCCGCCCGGCAGCGTCGGCGACGATCAGAACGCGACCTTTGCTCTCGCCACCAAACGCATCGACGAATTCACGCAGGCGGCTGATCGGATCTTCGGCGCGGCGCTCGACCGCGAGCATCGGCAGCGCGTCGAAGCTTTCATTCGCTCCTTCGCCCAACGCAATGCGGCCGTACTGCCTGGCGCTCGAGAAAAACCCTTCGGCATT
>JBGSWY010000209.1:0-3124 GCA_041751715.1 Burkholderiaceae bacterium | reverse complement strand
TCCGCGCCGCAAGCGCTTCGGCCTTTTCGGCGCTGCGCCCGACAATCACCGGCAGTGCGCCCGCCACCGCGAGTCCGCGGCACACGGCTTCGCCGATGCCACCGTAGCCGCCGGGCACAAACGCGACCAGATCGTCGAGCCGGAACAGGCGATCGAGTTGGCGCGTGACCTCCGCGGCTGGAGTAGTGGAGCCGATCGCCATCAGTCCATCACCAGGCCGCCGTTGACGTCGATGATTTCGCCGGTGATGAAGCCGGCCAGCGGCGATGCCAGAAAGCGCACAACGTGCGCGAACTCTTCCGGCTCGCAGAAGCGGCCGACCGGAATCGTCGCCAGCAGCGCCTGGCGCTGCGCCTCGGTCAATTGCTCGGTGACCATCGGCGTGCGCACGTACGCGGGGGCGATGCCGTTGACGGTCACCCCATCGGACGCGAGCTCGCGCGCCAGCGAAAACGTCAGCGAGCTCATCGCTCCCTTGGACACCGCGTAGGCGGTGCCCGCGGTCAGTCCACCCGTCTTCGCCGCCAGAGACGTCGTGTTGATGATGCGCCCCCAGCGCGCCTGCTTCATCGCCGGGATCACCGCGCGCGCCAGAAAGAAAGCCGCGTCGAGATTGATGGCGAGCACGCGGCGCCATTCTTCTTCATCGGTGGCCTGCGATTTATGGTTCGACAGCACGCCGGCGTTGTTCACCAGGATAGTGACGCTGCCCAGACGCGATTCGATGCGGCTGACCAGCGCGGGAATGTCGCCAATCGACACCAGGTCCGCTTCGAAGGCGACGCCATCATCGACTTCGCTCGCGGCGCGTTCGAGACGCTCGCCGGGCAGATCGACCAGCGCGACGCGGCAGCCGGCGGCGGCTGCCGGGTTGCGCTGGTAGATCTGCCCGATGAGCGTCTCGAGCGCGCCGCGCGCGAAGTCGACGATGGCCTCGCCTTCGAAGCAGACCTGGCATCGATCGCCGACATCCCCGCGCTGGTCAGCCGCATCGAATCGCGTCTGGGCAGCGTCGCCATCCTGGTCAACAACGCCGGCGTGCTGTCGAATCATAAATCGCAGGCCACCGATGAAGCCGAATGGCGCCGCGTGCTGGCGATCAATCTCGATGCCGCATTTTTTCTGGCGCGCGCGCTGATCCCGGCGATGAAGCAGGCGCGCTGGGGCCGCATCATCAATACGACTTCGCTGGCAGCGAAGACCGGCGGACTGACCGCAGGCACCGCGTACGCGGTGTCCAAGGGAGCGCTGAGCTCGCTGACGTTCTCGCTCGCGCGCGAGCTCGCGCCCGATGGAGTGACCGTCAATGGCATCGCACCTGCGTATGTCCGGACGCCGATGGTCACCGAGCAACTGACCGAGGCGCAGCGCCAGGCGCTGCTGGCCACGATTCCGGTCGGCCGCTTCTGCGAGCCGGAAGAGTTCGCGCACGTCGTGCGCTTTCTGGCGTCGCCGCTGGCCGGCTTTATTACCGGCGAGATCGTCGACATCAACGGCGGGCTGGTGATGGATTGATGGCGATCGACTCCATCACATCAGACGCGGAGTTCACGCGCCAGCTCGATCGCCTGTTCCGGCTGGACGACCTGATCGCGTTCGTGCCGGGCGGCTACGGGGGCATTGGCACAGCCGTGTGCCGTGGACTCGCACTGGCGGGCGCACTGCCGGTCATCGTCGGGCGCAGCGCCGACAAGGCCGAGGCGCTTGCCTCACAGATTCGCGCGGCCGGTCAACGAGCCGATGTCGTGGTCGCCGATGCGGAAGACCTCGACTCGATGCGTTCGGCCGTCGACCATGTGCGCGAGAAGCACGGGCGACTCGATCTGCTGGTCAATTGCGTGGGCATCCAGCGCGAAGAAGTGCTCGCCGAGGTCAGTGAAGAAAAGTTCGATGAGATCTATCGCGTCAATTTGAAAGCGGCGATGTTCGTTGCGCAGGCGTGCGCGCGCCATCAGGTGGCCGGCGGGCGCGGTGGCGCGCAGGTGCACCTGCTGTCGGTGCGGGCGCAGCTGGGCATGCGGGCGCGCGGTTACTCGGCCTACTGCGCGACCAAGGGCGCACTGGTGATGCTGATCAAACAGCACGCGCTGGAACTCGCACCGCACGGCATAAGAGTCAACGGTGTCGCACCGACCGTCGTCGCGACCGAGATGGCGCGCCACTGGCTGGACAACGAGACGACCCGGCGCTATCTGCTGGAGCGCATCCCGCTCGGCCGCGTCGCCGAGCCGGTCGACATCGTCGGACCCGTGCTCTTCCTGTGTGCGCCCGCAACGGCCTTTGTGACCGGACAGGTGCTGTACATCGACGGCGGCATCACCGCCAGTCAGTAAGCCACTTCTGTCCGGCGAACAGCCAATTCGCAGAGTTGTTCTTTGTGCCGAGCAATGATGCACCGCCAGGCGCTGCGCAAGCGCCTGCCCTGAGCCTCGCGCAGAAGCTGAACGAGAAAGCTTCAGCCGTGGAACGGATCGCCAGCGTGCGTGGCCGCACCGCAACGATGGCCGAGTTCACGCCAGCGATCGACAAGCACATGGTCCGCAACTGATCGGGTGTGCCTTACTAAATCAGTCGAAACGACGTAAAGAAAGTGTCGAGCGCCTCGGCCGGCAGTTCGCCTTCTTCGCCCAGGGCGACCACCTGAAAGAGGCGGTCATCGACAATGAAGAAGCGCGCCGCGAGGCGCACTGCGCGACCGTTGGCGTCGCGTCCGCTGGCTTCGATGGCTTCAGCAGCGTGCAGGGTGCGCGCGCTGTTTGATGGCAGGCCGGGAGCGAGGATTTGCGGCGGCATCGAAGTGTTTACGATCGTGCCGCTTACGTTCCGCACCAGCGCGTCGCGGAACCCTGCAAGCAGCTGTTGCCGGCCAGCCGGTGTGGCGGCTGCCATCGGAGGCAACTGCGCAACGCCGACCGCGAACAGCGTTGCACCAATGCCGGTGGACGTCATCGACATCTGCACCGTCGCGTCCTGAAGCTTCACATCGCGCTTGACTGTCTGCGCGCGACCCGGCAGCAAGACGATAAAACCGTCGGGAGAGCGCAGCTCGCGCCAGTTGAATCTGGGATTGCAGCCGGCGAACCCCGCCACCAGGCAGGCTGCAACGAAAATTCGTCGGGATGGC
>JBGSWY010000208.1:0-2082 GCA_041751715.1 Burkholderiaceae bacterium | reverse complement strand
TCCGCCCTTGGTCGTGATCCACACCAGGTCGAAAATTTTCATCTTTCCGATGAACGACAGCACCAGCAGGTTCAGCAGCGTCGGCTTGACCAGCGGAATGATGATGTGCCAGAGCTTCGCGCCCCAGCCGCAGTTGTCGAGTTCGGCTGCTTCGATCACCTCCGACGGCAGCGAATGCAGGGCAGCCAGCAGCACGACCATATTGAAGCCGGTCCACATCCACGTGGTGACCAGGATCAGCGATGGCAGCGCGATCTTCGGATCTCCGATCCACGCCTGAACCCAGCGCTCGAGACCGACAGCGCGCAGGATCGCATTCGCAGCGCCCCAGTCGTAGTTGTAGATCCAGACCCAGATGATGCCGACCACGACATACGACATCAGCACCGGCGTGAACCACGCGACGCGGAAGAACCGCATGCCGGGAATCTTTGCGTACAACGCCAGCGCGAGCAGCAAAGCGATCGAAATCTCGGCCAGCGGCGAAACACATGCCCAGATAAATGTGTTCTGGACGGCGCGCCAGAAAATGTCGTCCTGCGCGAGCGCTGCGTAGTTGGTGAGACCGACGAAGTCTTCGCTTCTTGGCAACACCGTGTGAAAGCTGTTCCACAGCGTCCGGACAACCGGATACGCCGTGAATGCCGTATAGATCGTAAAAGCCGGCAGCAGGAACGCGACGATTGCGCCCCACGGCTGCCGTTCTGCAGAAAGCAATGGGAGAGGGCGAGCCGGTGCTGCGCTCTCCGTAACTGCCGTGTTGCTCAATTTCTACTTGCCGCTCATTTGCCGTAGGCGGCGTTCATCTGCTTGACCGCATCGTCAACAGAGATACTCCCCGCGGGAAACGCGTTGTTGAAAATCTGCGTGAACACCTCTTTCGGCTTGCCCTGCATGACCTGGGACGGCGCCCCAAAGTAATACTTGCTGCCTTCGCTGGTGGCCTGCAGTTCGCGGAAGTAACCGGCGTACGGGCCGCCCACCTTGGCGTAATCCGCCTTGATCCCGGTCTGCACCAGGACGTTTTCCAGCCAGCGATTGGCAACGTCGGGCTTTGCCATCGAATTCAGAAAGGCCAGTGCTTCTTTCGGATGTTTGGTCGCGGCGTTCACCACGTAACTTCCCTGCACCGAAAGCGTCCTGCACTCGTTGCACGCGGCGCCGGGAATCGCCGGAAACTTCATGATGCCGAGCGGAAAGTTCGCCGGCTGTCCACCTTTGTCCGGCGGATTGAACGCTCGCGACGTGTACCAGCTGCCGTTGACGAACATCACCGCGCCCGGGTTGGTGTGGAAGTAGGTATGCGCCTCGCCCAGCTTCAGTGTGGTAAACGTCGTCGGCAACAAGCCTGCGTCGGTCCACGCGCGAATCTGCTTCAGCGTGTCGACCACGCGCGGGTCGCTCCATGACAGTTTGCCCTTCAGCAAGTTGTCGTAATCCTGCGTGCCGAGTTTTTTCAGCAACGCTTCCTGCACGAGATAGGCGCCCGGGAAGGGACGGTCACCGACACCGAGCGCCATCGGCGTCATGTTCCTGGCACGCGACTTTGTCGACAGGTCGAGCACCGTCGCCGAATCAAGCTGCAAGTTCGCGGGCACCTTGATTCCAAGGTCGCTCATCAGCTTCTTGTTGTAATAGACCTCGATCGTCGACGCTTCAAGCGGCAACCCATAAGGCTTGCCCTTGTAGGACCAGATTTCCTTGGCCCACGGCTCGATCGCCGCCCAGTTCAGCGGCGACAAATCGAGCAGCAGACCGTTTTCCATGTACTCGACCTGATCGGGCTCGGCGTAAAAGATGTCGGGCGCCGTGCCGGCGCGCAACGCCGTTTTCAGTGTTGCGTACAGCGCTGTCTTTTCGTACCACGATGCTTCGATCTTCACGCCGGGATTCGCCGCTTCGAAGCGCTTGATCGCGTCCTCGACGAAGTCACGCTTGATCTTCTCGGCCGCCCAGTGACTCCACAGCGTGAGCTTCACCTGTGCCAGCGCACTCGACGCGAACGCCAGCATCAGCAATGAGAAAACGATCTTGAACATACGCATGCCGCCTCCTTGTTTATCGACTAATCGACCTTGGCGC
>JBGSWY010000207.1:0-6122 GCA_041751715.1 Burkholderiaceae bacterium | reverse complement strand
CGCCATCAGGAGCAACCGCCCGCGCGTGGCTGGGTCCTCGATCAAAGTCAGGTTGATAAAGATGCGCGGCAGGTAGAAAAGCCCAGCGAACCAGCTGATGACGAAAAAAATGTGGGCTGATTTGACCCACAGGTAGCCGGTGCCCATGCCTCAGCCGCTGCGCACCTGGCCGGTGCCGAAGACGACATACTTCAGCGAGGTCAGTCCTTCGAGACCGACCGGTCCGCGCGCATGCAGCTTGTCGTTCGAGATGCCGATCTCGGCGCCGAGGCCGTATTCGAAGCCGTCGGCAAAACGCGTCGATGCATTGACGATTACCGAGGCCGAATCGACCTCGCGCACGAATCGCATCGCGGTCGAATAGTCTTCGGTCACGATCGCGTCGGTATGCTTGCTGCCGAAAGTGTTGATGTGCGAGATTGCCTCGTCGATGCCGGGAACGGTCGAGATCGAGAGGATCGGCGCCAGATACTCGGTGCGCCAGTCCTCGACGGTCGCGTCGGTCACTCCACTGACGCCTGCAGCATCGAGTATCGCGCGTGACTCGGGACAGCAGCGCAACTCGACGCCTTTCGATCGATAGATGCGCCCGAGCGTCGGCAGCACGCGCGCTGCGACACTCTGCGCGACCAGCAGCGTCTCCATCGTGTTGCAGGTGCCGTAGCGCTGTGTCTTCGCGTTATCCGCAATCGCAATCGCCTGGTCGATGTCGGCAGCGCCGTCGATGTAGACGTGGCAGACGCCGTCCAGATGCTTCAGCATCGGCACGCGCGCTTCCTGCATCAACCGCTCGATCAACCCGCGGCCGCCGCGCGGTACCAGCAGGTCGATGAATTCGGTGGACTGCGCAAGCGCGCCGACCGCGGCGCGGTCGGTCGTGTTCACGAGCTGCACCGCCTCGGCCGGCAGGCCCGCCTGAACCAGACCCGCGCGTACCAGCTCCGCCAGCGCTCTGTTGCTTTCGATCGCCTCCGAGCCGCCGCGCAGGATGGCAGCATTGCCGCTCTTGAGGCACAACGCCGCCGCATCGACCGTGACGTTCGGCCTGCTCTCGTAAATGATCGCAATGACGCCGAGTGGAACCCGCATGCGGCCGACCCGGATGCCGCTCGGGCGTGGCCGCAGCTCGATGATCTCGCCGATCGGGTCAGGCAGCCGGACGACATGTTCGACGCCGATGGCCATCTGCTCAATGGCATCGTCATCCAGCGTAAGGCGGTCGAGCAGCGCAGGGGGCACGCCACTTTCACGCGCGCGCTCGAGGTCGAGCGCATTGGCTGCCTGCAGTTGATCCCGCTGCTCTCGAATCAACCGTGCGATCTGCTGCAGCGCTTCGTCCTTGGCGCCGCTGGCGGCTGCCGCCATCGTGATCGATGCGTGGCGCGCGGTGCGGCCGATGTGCCGGATATAGCCGTCGATATCCTCGATGTCGACGGCACGCCCGGCAACACTATCGATTGGCCGAATGACAGCGGCGTTCACTGCGTGTCTACCCTTGTGGGCGCAATGCCTAGCGCCAGTTCCGTCAATTCTAGCCATGCGTCGCTGTCCGCCCGCGGCGCTCGCAGGCCCTTGGCGAGCCGGTCGATCTCGGCAGCACGCTGCCAAGCTGCTTCGAGCGCGCGGGTGGAAACGCGTGCGAGGGCGCGCTCGACCAGTTTCTCGCGCGGCCCCCACAAGCGGTTTTCGCGCGCCGCGGCCGAAAACGGCCGTCCGGCGTCGACGTGCGCCTCGATCCGCAACAGGGTTCGCAACTCTTCGGTGATGACCCACAGCACAAGCGGAATCGCTGCGCCCTCGGCTTCGAGCCCGGCCATTGTTTTGCGCACGCGCGCCGCATCGCCGGCGAGCATCGCGAGCGGCAACTGGAACACGTCGTAGCGCGCCACATTGAGCACGCTGTCGGTTACCTGTTGCAAGGTCAGTTCGCCGGCGGGGTAGAGCAGCGCCAGTTTGGCCACCTCCTGATGCGCGGCGAGCAGGTTGCCTTCGACCTTGTCGGCAATGAACTCGAGCGCCTCGGCTCCTGCGGTTTGCTGCTGTTTCGCCAGACGCCGCGCGATCCATTGCGGCAGCTGCGCGCGGTCGATCGTATCGATGTCGACCAGCACGCCGTTGCGCTCTAGCGCAGCTACCCAGCGTGATTGCATATCGCGCCGGTCGAGGCGCGGTAATGCGACGATCGTCATCACGCCGTCGCGGGCGGTCGAGGCATGCGTCTCGAGCGCCTTGGCGCCATTGACGCCTGGCTTGCCGCTCGGCAGGCGGACTTCGACAATCTTCCTGTCCGCAAACAGCGACAGCGATTGCGCGACCTCGGCCAGTTTCGACCAGTCAAAGCGAGCGTCGGCATTCAGTACTTCGCGCTCGGTGTAGCCCAGGCCGCGTGCGGTCAACCGGATGGCATCCTGCGCTTCGATCGACAGCAGCGGCTCGTCGCTCGCGACCACGAACACCGGGGGCAGCGACGCTGCGCGCCGCGCGCGCGCCAGAACGCCGCCGAGCGCGTCGTTCTTAACTTGCAAGCTTCATTCCTTGCAGGCGATTGACGATCTGCCGTACGAGGTCGCTCTGCATGTCGCGATACAGCAGCGCTTCTTCCGACTCCTTGGCCAGCAGTTCGGATTCGTTGAACGCGATATCACGCCGCGCGAGCAGCGTGGTCGGCGTGATCAGCTCGAGCCCTCGCTGGTCGACCACGCGGAATGTCGTGCGCAGCCGGAGTTGGTATTCGCGGGCGCGGCCATGGGCGTTGATCGACAGCACTTCGCGCTCGCGTTGCTCGCCGAGCAGCTCGAGGATCGCCTGCGCCTCCTTGCGCTCGGACACCACACTTGCGTTGGTGGATGCGCGCACCACACGCGTGATTTCCGCGCCTACCGGAGAGTTGACCGGCAGCGCCAGAAACAGTCGGTCGATCGGCAAAGTCTGCGAGCCGCGCAGCTGGAAACCGCAGCCGACGAGCGCGCCCGAGAGCACGAGCGCAGCGATCAGCCGCGCGCGGTGCGAGCGGTTTGCGGGATCGTCGTCCCCGCCCCGGATCGGGGTCCGGCTGCGGCGGGGATCCAATGCTTTCCGTCCCCTCGACAGTGCCAGTGCGAGAATCAGCCACCGCCGGCGCAGTCGGGCGGGCCCCTTTCTTCCATTGGTACGCAGCATCACCTTCACAGGGCAGCCGTCAGACCGTCATCGTGGCCAGTTTGCCTGGAACGACCTTGAAGAACTTCAACGGCTTGCCTTCGACAAACCGCGCAACCTTGGCGTCGGCCAGAGCCATGGCGCGCACTTGCTCCTCGGTGGCGTCGGTCGGTACCTTGATCGACGCGCGCAGTTTGCCGTTGACCTGAACGCCGATCTCGATCTCGGCACGCGTGAGGGCGTCCGCCGCCGGCTGCGGCCACGGAGCGTCGAGCAGCGGAGCGATCGCGTTGTCAAAGCCGAGCTGGTTCCACAGCGTGAAGGTGATGTGCGGCGCGATCGGATACAGCGTCCTGAGCAGAATACCGGCGCCCTCGCGCAACAGCGCCGAAGACTGGGCATCGGCCGGCTTTACCGGTTCTACGGCGTTCAGCATCTTCATCGCCGCCGAGACGATGGTGTTGTATTGCATGCGCTCGTAGTCGAAGTTGGCCTGCCTGAGCGCTGCATGCAGCTCGTAACGTGAATCCCTAAGCGCCGCCGTCAGCTTCGACGCATTGACGGCGTCCGCCTGTGAAATCGCGGCGGCGTTGTCGCTGCACCAGGCCCATACACGTCGCAGGTAGCGCAGCGAACCCTCGACGGCATTGTCCGACCATACGGCGGGATCTTCGGGACCGCCGACGAACATCACGAAAAGACGCGCAGTATCGGCACCATACTTGTCGATCAAGTCCTGCGGGTCGACGCCATTGCGCTCGGTCTTGCCCATCTTGCCTACGCCGCCGTACTCAACCGCAGAGCCGTCGGCCAAAGTGCCGCCGGCAATGTGACCGGCGGCGTCGTATGCGGGCGTTACATCCAGCGGCGGTTCGTACTCCTTCACGCCCAACGCACTCTGCTTGTAGTAAACGTGATTCAGAAGCATGCCGTGGTTCATCAACCGCATGAACGGCTCGTCGAAGCTCACCAGCCCCATGTCGCGCATCACCTTGGTCCAGAACCTCGCGTACAGAAGATGAAGCACCGCATGCTCGATGCCGCCGATGTACTGGTCCATCGGCATCCAGTAGTCGTTGCGTGAGTCGACCATCTGGTGGGCACCCGGGGAGCAATAGCGCATGTAGTACCAGGCGGAATCAACAAACGTATCCATCGTGTCCGTCTCGCGCCGAGCCGGCTTTCCGCAGCGCGGGCACTCGCAATTCAAAAAAGGCTCGTACTTGTTCAGCGGGTTGCCGGTGCCATCGGGAACCAGGTGTTCGGGCAGAACCACCGGCAGGTCTTCGTACGGCACGGGCACGACGCCACAATCGGCGCAGTGAACAATCGGAATCGGCGTGCCCCAGTAGCGCTGGCGCGAAATACCCCAGTCGCGCAACCGCCACTGCACCTGCTTGTCGCCGACGCCAAGCGCCTTCAGGTCGTTGGCGATCGCGTCAACGGCCGCTTCGTACATCAGTCCGTCGTACCTGCCCGAGTTGACGCACACGCCGTGTTCCTTGGCGGCGTACCAGTCCTGCCAGGCTTCGCTCGAGTACTTGCCGCCGCCATCGGCCAGCGGGACTGCGATCACCTGCCTGATCGGCAATCCGTACTTCTGCGCGAACTCGAAGTCGCGTTCGTCGTGGCCCGGCACACCCATCACCGCGCCTTCGCCATACCCCATCAGCACGTAGTTTGCGATCCACACTTCGATTTTTTCGCCGGACAGCGGATGGGTGACGAAGAATCCGGTGGGCACGCCCGTCTTTTCGACCGTCGCTGCATCGGCTTCGGACACCGAACCGCGCTTGCATTCGTCAACGAAACTCTGCAATGTCGGCTGGTCGCGCGCCAGCCGTGTCGCCAGAGGGTGCTCGGCCGCGACCGCTACGAAGGTGGCGCCCATGATCGTGTCGGCGCGTGTCGTGTAGACACTTAGGAGTTTCTGCTCGTCGTCGATTTCGTACGGAAAGCCGAAGTTCACGCCGAAGCTCTTGCCAAGCCAGTTTTCCTGGATCAGCCGCACGTGGTCGGACCAGCCTGGCATCCCGTTGAGCGTCGAGTCGAGCAGTTCCTCGGCGTAATTAGTGATGTTCAGGTAGTAGCCGGGAATCTCGCGCTTCTCGACGATCGCGCCCGAGCGCCAGCCGCGGCCGTCAATGACCTGTTCGTTGGCGAGCACGGTCTGATCTACCGGATCCCAGTTGACGATCTGCGTCTTGCGGTACGCGATGCCCGCTTCCAGCATCTTAAGAAACATCCACTGGTTCCACTTGTAATAGCTTGGGTCGCACGTGGTGAGCTCGCGGCTCCAGTCGATGGCAAGACCCAGCGCCTGGCACTGGCCCTTCATGACGCGGATGTTTTCGTACGTCCACGCGGCGGGGGCGACGCTGCTCCTTATCGCGGCGTTCTCGGCCGGCAGGCCGAACGCATCCCAGCCCATCGGCATCAGGACGTTGTAGCCCTGCATCCTCTTGTACCGGGCCAGGACGTCATTGATCGTGTAGTTGCGCACGTGGCCCATGTGCAACCGGCCGCTTGGATACGGCAGCATCGAACATGCGTAGAACTTTCCCTTCGGAAAGCGCGGATCATGCTCGCGCGCTCGATAAGCGTCGCTCGCTCGCCAGTGGCGCTGCGCGTCGGCCTCGATCGCCTGCGGTTCGTACTTCGGATTCATCGAACGATTATATGGGTCGCGTTGTTGTTGCCCGAGGGCTTGCCCTAGACTCGCGCCCGGTATGAACCTGCTGCAGAACCTCAACGAGCGGCAACTGGCCGCGGTCACGTTACCGAATCAATCGGCGCTGATCCTGGCCGGCGCAGGCAGCGGCAAGACGCGCGTGCTGACCACTCGCATTGCGTGGCTGATTCAGACGGGCCAGGTGTCGCCGCAGGGCATTCTGGCGGTGACATTCACCAACAAGGCGGCGAAGGAAATGCTGACGCGGCTGTCGGCGATGCTGCCGATCAGTACACGCGGCATGTGGATCGGC
>JBGSWY010000206.1:0-4707 GCA_041751715.1 Burkholderiaceae bacterium | reverse complement strand
CGACGAGTTGCCGCAACTGCTGCGGCCGCAGACCGAAGGCGGTGTGCTGCATCACCGTGGGCAGGTCGAGGTAATTTCCAGCCTGCAGCGCGATGGCCAACCGGTGCAGCGCGATCTGCGCTGGGGCGTGTATGTCGTGTTCGCCGGCGGCAGCGAATACGTTGAGCGATGCTTCAAGGAGTACGGCCTGGTGACCGACCGCAGCGGGCAGTACTCGGCGTTGTACAAGCCGTTTCACCTGATTGGCCTCGAGCTCGGTATCAGCGTCGCCAGCGTCGGTTTGCGCAACGAGCCGACCGGTGCACCGATCGGCTTTAACGCAGATGTGGTCGCGACCGCGAAACGCGATCTGGCGGCGGGCGACACGCTGGACGGTGAGGGCGGCTATACCGTCTACGGCAAGGTGATGCCGGCGAAAGAATCGCTGCGGATCGGCGGTCTGCCGCTCGGCCTTGCACACCGGCTGAGGCTTGTTAATGCTGTGTCGGCGGGGCAGCAGGTGGGCTGGGATGATGTCGAAATCGATGAAAGCCAAAGCGCCGTCGCGTTCCGCCGGTCGATGGAGCGTGCGGCAACCACGTTGGAAGCCGAGCCGATCGTGAGTGCGTGAGCGCCGCTGCTAGCCGCGCCTGCCGGTCGTTCTCTACCCTTGGCCTCAGCCCTCGCGGGTTCGCATCCACGCGTCGACGTCGTGCCTTTGGGCCCGTGTGGATGTCAGCGCGGTTGTCCCAGCCGGCAAGGTTGTCGCTGCGCCATTGCTTCCAGTCACGGCCTGGCGACTCCCCCGACCGCAACCAGCGTCGACGTGGCCGTTTTCTGCCGAAGCTCGAGCAAGGGCCGGTATTCGGGCGAGTGATACCAGGCCTTCAGCTGAGCCATGTCGTCGAACTCGAGGATCACAATGCGCTTCGGCGCCCAAGCACCTTCCAGTACTTCCGTCGCGCCACCGCGCACCACGTAGCGTCCGCCGTAAGCTTCGATCGTTGCAGAGACTCGCTGCCTGTATTGCTCGTATCCCGGGGCATCGGTGACCTCGACGTTGGCAAACATGTAAGCAGGCATGTGGTTCTCCTTGTCGAATGGCCGCGAAGACGAGCTCATTGTGCCGCGAAGTGATTCTTCTTCTGTGTAGTTACCCTGGACAAACACATGGCAACCGAGCACGGGCTGGTCGCAACGGCTCAATGCTGCGAACCATCGCGCGATGTGGCGGTGTCAGCGCTTTCGCTACCGCGAGCGAACAGATGCGCAGTATCGACCGGGTCGAGTGAATACTTGCGCCCGCAGAACTCGCATGTGACCGTTACCGAGCCCTGTTCGGCAAGGATCGAGGAGACTTCTTCCTCCCCGAGCGAGATCAGCATCTTTCCGATGCGCTCGGGCGAGCAACTGCAAGCGAAGCGTGGCGTCGATGGTGGATAGTGCTCGAGCGATTCCCGCCAAAACAGTCGATGCGATACATCATCGGGTGAGAGATTCAGCAACTCTTCGGGTGTGACGGTTTGCGCCAGCGCTACTAGGTGCTCCCACGCATCGTCGTTGTGAAGCGTGGATTGATCTTTGTCATCGTTGGGCAAACGCTGCAGAAGCAGCCCCCCCGCGGCCGTATCGCTCGACGCCAGCCAGAGCCGCGTCTCAAGCTGCTCGCTCTGGTGCATGTAGGTTTGCAGCAGCTCGGCCACGCTGTCGCCTTCCAGCGCGACGATACCTTGATAAGGTTGTTGACCGGGTAACGGATCTTTCGGGTCGAGCGTGATGGCGAACCGGCCGCGTCCGCCGCGGTTCAGCAGCTCCTGCAGCGAAATATCGTCTGCGACCGGTTCGTCGCGCACCTTGGCAGTGGCGCGCAACGCCAGATCGGACTGGCATTCGACCACCAGCAACTGCAGCGGACCGTCGCCGTAAATCTGCATCACCAACGCACCGTTGAACTTGATGTTGGTCGCGAGTAGCGCGGCGGCGGCGGCCATTTCGCCCAGCACGCGCATAACGGCGGTCGGATATCGGTGATGCGCAGTCATCTCGCGCCAGGCAGCGCCCAGTTGCACCAGCTCGCCGCGCACCCTTGCGCCAGTGAAAGAAAACTTCAGCAACCGATCTTGCATCGGCGAACCTGACACGCCTAGGTAGCCCGCTTCAAATCGCGGCGATAGGCGATCGCTCGCTGGACGTAATTGTCGGCGACGCCCTTGATGTTTGCGATAGCCGAGGGATCGAGTTGCCGTACAATTTTGGCCGGAGCGCCGATTACCAACGAACCGTCGGGAATCCGCTTGCCTTCGGTGATCAACGCGCCCGCGCCGATCAGGCAATTCCGCCCGATCACTGCGCCATTCAATATTACCGCCTGAATGCCGATCAGGGAGCCGTCACCGATGGTGCAGCCATGCAACATCACCTGATGTCCGACGACGACGCTGCGACCGATCGTCAACGGAAATCCCGGATCGGTGTGCAGCACCGAACACTCCTGCACATTGCTGTCAGCGCCGATCTCGATCAATTCATTGTCGCCGCGCAGCGTGACATACGGCCAGATGCTGACACCGGCGCCCAGAATGACGGTGCCGATGACGGTAGCGGTGTCGAACACATACGCGCTCGGATCGATTTGCGGAACACGCCCGGCCAAGTGGTAAATCGGCATGCGGCGAGTCTAATCGCGTGCCGCGCCACCTTAAGAGTGACCGCCAACTTGATCCGTGTGCACGCTATCGAGTTGCGGATTAACTGAAGGGCGCGACGCTCCGAAGGGGTATCGAACCGCCTTCCGTCGCCCGGTACAGTGCGTTCATCCTCGGAGGTGAAATGAATTGGGTCACGTTGCTGAATGCGCCGGTGGGCGAACTGCTGTGGAAGAAGAAGCAGGACCTGCGCCGTCGCGAAGCGAGCAAGCCGCCGATTGGCGCAACCATCTGTTGCGCCGGTTTGCGGATGTCGGTGCAGGCCGGGCTAAGTGATGATTTGTGGCACTGGTTGGTCGGTTTGGGCTGGCGCGAGCTTGAACCCGGCGAAAATCGGCTGCGGCTGAAGCCATTGGCGACTACGCTGGTGACGCGGCTGTTCGATGCGCAGCCTGAGGAGCGGGAGCGTGTGCTGGTCAACGCCATCCGCCAGGTCACACGGCGGCCGAGCAGCACCAAAGAACTGGAGCGCGTGCCGGTTATATAGCTTTTTAGCAGAAGTAACGTTTCCTCTAGCAGATTCGGGGGATTCGGCGCCGTCTGAGCGCCGTTACAGTCGGCGGGTAATTGGAGGTTGCCGCCCTTGGAGCTCGATTTCGTATCACACGTCCGCGACCAGGTCCGTACGCTGCTCAAGATCCGGTGCGAGCGTGAGGTTCCGCCGGCCGGCGAAAAGCCATCGTTCGGCGCCAAGCTCTTCCGCGGCGATATCCGGATGACGGTCAGGTCGGGCATGACCGATGCGCTCTGGCGCTGGCTGCTCGACCAGGGCTGGCGTGAAGTGGCGGTCCGGCCGGACCGGCGCCGCTACAAGGACATCCCCTCTGCCTACGTCACGCGCTTGATTGATTCCGAGGCCAATGAAGAGAGGGCGCGCGTGATGGCCGCTGCGATCGCAAACGCCCAGTATCGCCCGCGCATGACGCGCGACGGCAGAATCGTTCCGGCGCCGAAAGGTCCGGAAGCCTAGGCTTTTTCGACTGCGCGCTGCTTCTCCAGCTCGCGTAAGACTCTGCGCTGCACTTTCCCCGTGGTCGTCATCGGCAACTCGTCGATAAATTCGATTTCCTTCGGGTATTCATACGGCGCCAGCTTGCCCCGTACATGAAGCTGCAGCTCCTCGATCAATCCGGCTGAAGACTGATAACCGGTGGCGAGCACGATGAATGCCTTGACCAGCGCGCCCCGCTCTGCATCGGGTTTCGGTACCACGGCGACGTTGGCTACAGCAGGATGCCTGACCAGGCAGTTCTCGATTTCACTTGGGCCAATGCGGTAACCCGCGGCCTTGAACATATCGTCGGCGCGGCCCTGGTACCACAGGTAACCATCGCGATCCGTGCTGGCGAGGTCCCCGGTACGGCACCACTCGCCGCTGAACTTGTTACGCGTCGCTTCCGGATTACGCCAGTACTCGAGAAAGAAGATTGGATCAGGATCGCCGTGAACATCGCGCCGGTGGATCGCCACCTCTCCTGTCTCTCCGGCTGGCATCACCTTGCCGGCCTCATCGATGACCGCCACCCGGTGGCCGGGATACGGACGGCCCATGCTGCCGCCACGCGCAGGCCATTTTTCATGCGAGTTGCCGACGATGTAATTCATCTCGGTCTGTCCAAACATTTCGTTAACCGTGACGCCGAGCGCTTCGCGGCACCACTCGAACACCGTTTCGCCAACCGCTTCGCCGGCGCTCATCAGCGAGCGCAGCTTCAGCTGGTAGCGCGCACGCGGGTCGTTCACCGACTTCATCATCATCTTCAATGCAGTCGGAAACAGGAATGCGTTGGTGACGCCGTGCTGTTCCATCAGCTCGAACGCACGCTCCGCCGAGAAGCGCCCGCGAGACCCGACTATCGGAAATCCGAAGTACATCGTCGGCAGCAGCGCATCCATCAGGCCGCCGGTCCAGGCCCAGTCGGCTGGCGACCAGAACACATCGCCCGGCTGCGGAAACCAGTTATGCGAAGCGACAAAACCGGGCAAATTGCCGATCAGGGCGCGATGCGGCATCAGTGCGCCT
>JBGSWY010000205.1:0-1774 GCA_041751715.1 Burkholderiaceae bacterium | reverse complement strand
CCAGACACCGATGGCGCAGGCTATCCGCGATGGACGCACCGCCCGCAACGAGGAAGTCATCGTGGAGCGTCCTGATGGGAGCCAACTCGCGGTCGTCGTCAATATCGATCCCATTCGCGACGCGAGCGGCCGCATTGTTGGTGCCATCAATGTCTTTCACGACACGCCGGTGCTCCAGCACACGGCGCAAGCCGACGCGCTGCTCGCCGCCATCGTGGATTCCTCGGACGACGCGATCGTCAGCAAGACGCTCGATGGCATCATCCAGTCGTGGAATTCCGGTGCCCAGCAGATTTTCGGCTACACCCCTGAAGAAATGATCGGCAGTTCGGTCATGCGCATCATTCCGCCGGAATTGCACGACGAAGAACCCGGAATTCTAAAGAAGATCCGCAATGGCGAGCGCATCGAGCATTTCGATACGGTCCGTGTCACTAAAGATGGCAGGCGAATTCAGGTGTCGCTGACCGTCTCCCCCGTTCGCGATGCGACCGGTGCGATCGTCGGTGCATCCAAGGTCGCGCGGAACATCTCCGAGCGTGTGCGCGCGGAAGAGGCCCTGCGCGACAGCGAACGACTGCTTGCGGCCGAAGCGGTGGCGCTCGCGAAGCTGAGCTATGCGAGCACACGGCTTTGGCGTTCACACAGCCTGGCCCACGGCCTGGACGAAATGCTCCAGACGGTCATGGAGCTGCTGGGCGCGGACAAAGGCAACATTCAGCTCCTGAACGATACGGGCGACAGGCTCTCGATCGTTTCGCATCGGGGCTTCGAGCAGCCATTTCTCGATCATTTTAATGAAGTCTCAGCAAACGACGACAGCGCCTGCGGCCGCGCCCTGCGGCTGCGCGAACAGGTGATCATCGCCGACGTCGAAAGCGACGAAGGCTACGAACCCTTCCGGCAGCTCGCGCGCGACGCAGGTTACCGCGCCGTGGTCGCGACGCCCCTGATGGGAATTGATGGCTCGCCGCTCGGCATGGTCTCGACCCACTTTCGTTCCGTGCATTGCCCGACCGACCAGGAGTTGCGCCGGCTGGATCTCTATTGCCGCCAGGCCAGCGATTTCATCCAGCGCTTCCGGCTCGAGCAGACATTGCGCGAAAACGAGGAGGCGCTGCGCGAGGCCGATCGGCGCAAAGACGAGTTCCTGGCGCTGCTCGCGCACGAGCTGCGTAATCCGCTCGCGCCGATCCGTTATGCGCTGGCCACGACAAAGAAGGCCGGCCGGACCGCTGACCAGCAGCGGCGCGCAGAAGAGATCATCGAGCGTCAGGTAGCGCATATGAGCCGCCTGCTGGACGACCTGCTCGACATCTCGCGGATCACCCGCGGCACGCTCGAACTGAAAATGAGCCGCACCGAACTCACGGTCGTCATCGGCACCGCGATCGAAGCCGCCCGGCCGATCCTGGATGCCAAACGCCACACGCTGTCACTCGATCTGCCACCGCAAGCGGTACGACTGGAAGCGGACCCGGTGCGCCTGGCGCAGGTTTTTTCCAACCTGCTGATCAATGCCGCCAAGTACACCGATCCATGCGGTGAGATTCGGCTGCGGGCCGTACAGGAACGGGACCGTATCGTCGTGACGGTGCGCGACAACGGCATCGGCATCGCCGCGGACATGATCCCGCGGTTGTTCACGCTCTTCTCCCAGGCCCACACGGCGCTCGATCGTTCGGAAGGCGGTTTGGGTGTCGGTCTCGCACTCGTGCGCGGCCTGGCCGCCTTGCATGGCGGCACTGTGGAAGGCCGAAGCGACGGGCCCGGC
>JBGSWY010000204.1:0-5626 GCA_041751715.1 Burkholderiaceae bacterium | reverse complement strand
CTACCAGATGCGGTTCGACCTCGGCGCCGGGTTCCCGCTGATCACGACCAAGAAGGTTCATCTGCGCTCGATCATTCATGAGCTGCTGTGGTTCCTGCAGGGATCGAGCAACATCAAGTACCTGCGCGACCATCAGGTGACGATCTGGGACGAGTGGGCGCGCGAGGATGGCGAGCTCGGTCCGGTTTATGGCGTGCAGTGGCGCTCCTGGCCGTCGCCCGACGGCGCAACAATCGATCAGATTTCGAACGTGATGCGCGAGATCAAACAGAACCCGGATTCGCGGCGCCTGATCGTGTCCGCGTGGAACGTCGGCGACATTCCGAAGATGGCTTTGCCGCCTTGCCATCTGCTGTTTCAGTTTTATGTCGCCGGGGGACGGCTTTCATGCCAGTTGTATCAGCGTAGCTGCGACATCTTCCTCGGGGTGCCTTTCAACATTGCCAGCTATGCGCTGCTGACGCATATGGTGGCGCAGCAATGCGATCTGGGCGTGGGCGATTTTGTTTGGACCGGCGGCGATTGCCATATCTACAGCAATCATTTCGATCAGGTGCGCGAACAATTGTCGCGTGCGCCGCGCCCCTATCCGACGCTTTTGATCAAGCGCAAGCCGCCATCGCTGTTCGATCATCGCTATGAAGACTTCGAGGTCGAAGCCTACGACCCGCATCCTCAAATCAGGGCGCCGATCGCGGTGTAGTCCAGTGACAAGGATCACGTTGATAGCCGCACGCGCGCGCAACGGAGTGATCGGCCGAGAAAATCAGATCCCCTGGAAGATTCCCGGCGAACAGGCGTATTTCAAGCGCATGACGATGGGGCACCCGATCGTGATGGGCCGCAGGACATGGGAGTCGATCGGGCGGCCGCTGCCGGGGCGGCGCAGTATCGTCATCACTCGGAACCGCGAGTACATCGCGCCGGGCGCTGAAGTCGTCGCCAGTCTGGATGAAGCGCTGGCGCTGATCGGCGACACGGACGAAGTGTTTATCATCGGCGGCGGCGAGTTGTATGCAGAAGCGATGCCACGCGCCGAGCGCATCCTGCTGACCGAGATCGATGCCGATTTTGAAGGCGATACATTCTTGCCGGCGCTCGATCCAGTACGGTGGCGGGAGAAAAGCCGCGAACAGCATCCACCGGCCAACGAGCGAGCCTTCAACTATTCGTTCGTCATTTACGAGCGCTGATCTCGCGTAAAACGACCGCCTGCGGTACCCGCCGTCGAGCAATCGCCCATTCAGGCGAGTTTCGCCATCTGTGAGCCCGGCTGCCAACCGACCCGTCGCGGTACGATCATCTCGGGCTGAGGTCAGGCATGCGTAACCAAGCTTTACTCTCTCGCAATCTGTACGTCATAGCGGTGGCCGCGGTTCTGCTCGCGGCGGTCGTTCGCTGGCTTCTCGGGCCGCTGTTCGGTGACAACTTCCCCTTTCTGATTTTCTACATCGCAGTGGCTGTCACCGCCTGGTATGGCGGTTTATGGCCGGCTCTGGCGGCAAGCGCGTTGGGTTTCGCGGTCGCGTTTGCCTTGTTCGTGCCGAACGCTTCCAACCTGGAGTTTTCGGAGTTGGCGCAGGCACACGGAGATGACTGGCTTCGATACCTCGTTGTTGCCGTGACCCTCGCGATATTCGGAGCGGCGAAGAAAGACGCGCTCGATCGCGCCGAACTACGGCGCGAAACACTGCAGGTGACCTTGTCGAGCATCGGCGACGGTGTGGTCGTGACCGACGTCGAAGGCCAGGTGACGTCGATGAACGCGGTGGCCGAAGCGCTTACCGGATGGAAGCTGCGCGATGCGGTTGGCCTTCCACTGGAAGACGTATTTCGCATCGTCAACGAAGACACCGGTGCCGTGGTCGAGAATCCGGTAGCCACGGTGCTCGAACATGGCCGCAACGTCGCGCTGGCCAACCACACGGTGCTGATCGCGAAGGACGGAGCAGAACGTCCGATCGACGACAGCGCCGCGCCGATTCGGGCAACGGATGGCACGCTGCTTGGCGTGGTCCTGATCTTTCGCGACGTCACGCACATCCGTGTGGCCGAACACTCGCTGCGCACCAGCGAAGCGCGCAAGTCCGCCATCCTGCGGACCGCGATCGACGCCATCGTGACGATCGATCGCGAGGGCAAGGTCGTCGACTTCAATCCCGCCGCCGAGCGCATGTTCGGTTATCGGCGCGACGACGTCATAGGGCGTGAAATGGGCGATGTCATCGTGCCACCCGCGCTGCGCCAGCGCCACCGGGAAGGCATGGCACGTTATCTAGCCACCGGCGAGGATCGCGTGCTGAACCGGCTGCTCGAACTCACCGCAATGCGGGCCGACGGAACCGAATTTCCGGTAGAGCTCGCAATCACCGCGATCGGCGACGCCAAGCAACCGATGTTTACCGGCTACATCCGCGATATCAGCGATCGCAAGCGCGCAGACGATGCGCTGCACACGGCGCACGGTGTGCTCGAACAGCGCGTGGCGCAGCGCACGGCTGAGCTGGTCGAAGCCCACGGCTTTGCGCAAGCGCTGTTGGAAAGCCTGCAAACCGGCATCGTCGCGTGTGACTCGCAAGGCGTATTGACGCTGTTCAATCAGGCCACGCGCGAGTTTCACGGGTTACCGCAGGAGCCGTTACCAGCGGAAAAGTGGGCGCAACACTACGACCTGTATCGCGCCGACGGCAAGACGCCGATGCCCAAGGAAGAGATCCCGCTGTTCCGTGCCCTCAGCGGCGAACACGTGCGCGATGTCGAGATGGTGATCGCGCCGAGGAACGGCAAGGCGCGAACGGTTTGCGCCAGCGGCCAGTCGTTCTACGACCCCACGGGCCGGCACCTCGGAGCGGTGGTATCGATGGATGACATCACCGAGCGCAAATACGCAGAGGCGGCACTGCGCGAAGCGCACGATGAGCTGGAACAACGCGTCGCCCGGCGCACGGCCGAGCTCGATGAAGCCAACCGCGCCTTGCAGCAGGCCGATCGCCGCAAGGACGAATTCCTCGCGACCCTGGCGCACGAATTGCGCAATCCGCTGGCGCCGCTACGCAACGGCTTGCAGGTGATGCGACTGGCAGGCGCCGATGCGGGCGCCGTCGAGCGCGCGCGCGGCATGATGGAGCGGCAGCTGACGCAGATCATTCGGCTGGTCGATGACCTGCTCGACGTCAGCCGCATCAGCCGCGGCACGTTCGTGCTGCGCGTCGAGCGAATCAACCTGGCAGACGTTGTCCACCATGCGCTGGAGACGTGCGGCCCGCCAATCGAGCAGCAACAACATAAATTGGCAGTGTCGCTGCCACCGGCCCCGATTTACGTCGATGCCGACTCGGTGCGCCTATCGCAGGCGCTGTCCAATCTGCTGCTCAACGCCGCCAAGTACACGCCGAAAGAGGGCAACATCTGGCTCGATGTGCGCCGCGCAGGTGGCCACGCTGTCATCTCGGTGAGGGATTCCGGCGTCGGTCTGTCGCCCGAAATGTTGGGCGAGGTGTTCGAGATGTTTACGCAGGTCGACCGCTCTCTCGAAACGTCGCAAGCCGGGCTGGGCATCGGCCTGACGGTCGTGCGTCAGCTGGTCGAGATGCATGGCGGCACCGTCGAGGCGAAAAGCGCCGGGCTCGGCAAGGGCAGTGAGTTCATCGTGCAATTGCCGGTCGCCGCGGTACAGGAGCAGGATTTCGAGCGCGTCCATCGCCCATTGCCCGCAACGAACGGCAGCGCTCGCCGCATTTTGATCGCCGACGATAACGAAGACGCGGCCGCCAGCCTGGCGATGGTGTTGAACATGATGGGCAACGAGACCCAGACGGCACCCGACGGGCTGGCCGCACTGAACCTTGGTGCAACGTTTACGCCGGACATCGTGCTGCTCGACATCGGCATGCCGAAACTGAATGGTTACGATGCTGCGCGCCGAATCCGCGAGGAACCGTGGGGTTCGCATGTCGTACTGGTTGCGCTGACGGGCCGCAGTCAGGACGAGGACCGGCGCCTGTCGCAGCAAGCGGGCTTCGATTTTCATCTGGTCAAACCGGTGGAGCCGGCGGTCCTGGAAAAGCTATTGGCGTCCGTTACCGCAGCACTTGACAGCATCGCACCGGCGCCGCTATAAACCAAACGATCGTTTGGTTTAGGCTTGCCCGGTGTCTGCTGTTCCTCTTCGCTCGCCCCGTTCGGATAACCGCGTATCGATCGTGCTCGATGCGGCGGCCCGGCTGTTCGCCGAAAAAGGTTATGTCGCGACGTCGATGCGAGACATCGCGCGGGCCTGCAGCATGCTGCCCGGTTCGTTGTACTACCACTTTGCCGCGAAGGAAGACTTGCTGGTCGCCGTATATGAGCGCGGCGTGGATGAACTGCTCGCCAACGTGCGCGCCGCGCTGCCTCGAGAATCGGACCCATGGGCGCGGTTGCAGGCAGCTTGCGCTGCGCACCTGGAAACCGTGCTTCGGCGTAGCGACTATGCGCAGGTCTTGATTCGCGTGCTGCCCGAAGATGTGGCGCCCGCTGCGGCGCGCCTGGCCCAGCTGCGCGATACGTACGAGAAAGAGCTCGCAGCGCTGATCAGCGCGCTGCCGCTACCGGGCGGTGCTGATCGCAAAACGTTGCGTTTGATGCTGATCGGAGCGCTTAACTGGTCGCGCTTCTGGTTCGCGGCAGACGGCCGCGAAACGCCGCGCTCATTGGCGCGTAAGTTCGTTAATTTTCTGAAGGAGGCGCAGGATGGCTGAGCATCCTCCGAAAGTCATTGTCACAAAGATAGGCTTCGATGGCCACGATCGAGGTAGCCGGCTGGTGGCTGCATTCCTGCGCGATGCCGGCATGGAAGTCATATACACGCCACCGTGGCAGGAAGTGGCCACCGTGGTCAAGCTCGCGATCGAGGAGGATGCCGAAGTCATTGGTATCTCTTCGCTCGCCACTGATCACCTGCTGGTGCCCCGGTTGATGGCGGCCCTGCGCGAGGCCGGTGTCAACGACGTGCAGGTGATCGTCGGCGGCATCGTGCCGGCGCGCGACGAGAAGCTGCTGCTCGAAGCTGGTGTTGCACGCGTTTTTCATCCGGGCACGTCGCTCGAAGAAATCGCACAGCAGATACGCAAGTTGGCCGCGCAAGCGCGTGCGATGCGCGAGAAAGAAACGCCATGAACAAACCCAATGCAAGACTATTCGAATCCGAACTGGAGCAGGCTGAACAACGCTGGCAGGCTGCTTATAACGCGAGCGCCGCCGGTACGAAACAATCGGTCAACCGCTCAGGCATCGAGATCAAGCCGCTGTACTCGCCAAGCGATCGTTCGGACGAGAACTTTTTCGAGAACCTCGGCTTTCCCGGCGAGTATCCGAATACACGCGGCATTTATGCATCGATGCACCGCGGACGCAGCTGGACGCAACGCCAGTTGATCGGCTGGGGCGTGCCGGAGGATTACAACGCGCGCCTGAAAGAAATCCTGGCGCACGGTGCGACCGCAATTTCATTGATCCCCTGCAACTCGGTCTATCGCGGCTACGACGCCGACGAAGTGCCGCCGGAGCTGCTCGGCACCTGCGGCGTCGTCATCAACAGTGTCGAGGACATGGACATCGCGCTGGCGGACCTGCCCCTCGATCGCAT
>JBGSWY010000203.1:0-3582 GCA_041751715.1 Burkholderiaceae bacterium | reverse complement strand
ATAGTCGCCTCGCGCCATTTCTTAGGCGGCGTGATGCGAATCCAGTCAGGGCCTTCGTCGACGTCTGCGCCGACCTTGCGCAGTTCGGTTGCCATAGCAGCGATCCGGTCCGTTTCCTTGACCCGCCACGAGCCGATATTGCGCAGCGTGCTCGGCCCGTCGGCGAACAGCGCCACGGTTGCCAACGTCATCGCAGCATCTGGAATATGGTTGCAGTCGGCGTCGATCGCCTGTAAACGGCCGTTCGCAGGAGCGCTCGCCGTGATGTAACCGGCACCGGATTCCATCTGCGCGCCCATCTCAGCGAGCATCTCCGCACATCGAACATCGCCCTGCACGCTGTCCTTACCGACGCCTTCGACTCGCACCGGCCCGCGGGCGATCGCACCCAGCGCCAGGAAGTACGAGGCGCTGGAGGCATCGCCTTCAACCACGAAACGCCCGGGAGACCGATACGAAGCCCTAGGTACAAGGTAACCGTTCTGGTCGCGGGCGACGCCGACACCGAATCGCCGCATCAACGACAGCGTCAACTCGACGTACGGCTCCGAAATCAGCACACCGTTGACAGAGATTCGCAAGCCTGACTCGGGCGCAATCAGCGGCGCTGCCATTAGCAATCCACTCAGGAACTGGCTCGAAACGTCCGCCTTGATCGAGACCCGGTCGCCCAAAAGGCGGTCGGCGGGCTCGATTACAAGCGGGGGAAAACCGGGTTTGCCCGCATAGCGAATCTGCGCGCCGAGCTGATTCAACGCATCGACCAGGTCACCAATCGGCCGTTCTCGCATGCGCGCAAAACCGTCGAGTTCGTAGCGGCCGCCGGAGAAAGCCAGAGCGGCCGTCAGTGAACGAAATGCGGTGCCGGCATTGCCAAGAAACAGCTTCGCAGCGCGCACCCGGAAGCTGCCGCCGCAGCCGCGTACACGGAGCCCAACAGTGTCCGAACGAAGTCCGATCTCTAGCGTCGACAGCGCCCCGCGCATGACCGACGTGTCATCAGCATCAAGCAATTGAACCAGCGTGGTTTCACCGACCGCTAACGCCGACAGCAGCAGTGAACGATTGGAAATACTTTTTGAGCCCGGCAACCCAGCCACACCGCAGGCGCGGTCAATCGGATCAATCGTAAGGGCGGCGGGCCAAGCGGTCACGCGGCGATGATGCCACGCAGCGCCAGGTCAACGATTCCAGCAGATGTCCTGTGTCCCCGATCCGCCGGTGAAGTCGCGCAGGCCAGCCTGGTCCACTCGCAGGTTCGCGCAGACGTCGCCAGCCATGCGACTGCCCGCCACAGGAACTGCACGAATCCGGTAAGTGATCGGGGCCACTGCTTCAAAATTCACCGTGTAGTCGCGGCATGTCCCAGCGCCTGTTGTATTTCGCGGAACACATTGAAGCGCCACAGGCAGAACCTGAGTGCCGGGTGCCGCTGCAAGATCGAACCTGCCCTGCTCTGTACGAAAGCGTTCAACCCAAACAACCGCTTCGAGTACCTGATTGCGCGCTTCGGCCCGTGTGCTCCGCTGGATATAGGCGGTGTAGTTGGGAATCGCGATGGCCGTCAGAACGCCAATGATGACCATCGCGACTACCAACTCAATCAAGGTAAAGCCCCGGTGATTTCTCATAGGCTTACCTAAACGGCCGCCATGCACGCAGCGGCATAAGGCCCACGCAATTGGTCGGAATGCGCGCCACGCCGCCGGCAACGTTAAGTCCGACGTGCAGGCAGGTACCTAATGCTCCTCGTTGGACCGGCTGATTTCCCGACATCTGGTACTTCGGATCGGACATCATGGTTCTGATGTCGCCACTCGTCATCTCATCAACGATGGTTACGCCCGGGTCCACAGGTGTGTACACCGGCGTCAAGCTTCCGACCGAGCCCGGATTCAGTCTGCGTCCAATCGTTATGGAACCCTCCGTACCGAAGGAGCCGCGGGTGAAGCCTCCTGCCAGATCGACCCGATAAAGGAATGACGTACCACCGGGGATGCAGCGGTCGGTGGCGACTTCGGGTGAGAAGCTGGTAGCCACCAAGACACCGGCATCGAGTATCAGCGGGGCAATGATGCGTTCTCCGTTGCCGGTTGAGGCGTCCGGCCGCAGTCGAAGCTGAAAGCCTTTAGCCGTAGTGGTAGCGCGGTAGCTAGTGAGGTCTGCGGCATTGAGGCGTTTGAAGGTCTGACCCGCGTTCGCATACTCTTCAATCCGAATCAGCGGTACGTCAGTGCCGGCTATCGGAGCCAGCTGGCCCCTATCCCAAACGGCGAATATCGATTGGTCGTTGTTGTCGACCGGATCGCCGACTTCGAAATACTTGCCTGTACCGAAGGCCACATACAAGCCGCCGCGCGGATGGATCGTCACGCGTGGGGCCTGCAAGATGGGGCTATTGGTACCGGCAGTAAACAGCGGTTTACTTAAACCTGCGGGCTGCTCGTTGGCAATCTTCCAGTTGGCCGGGTTCGACGAAGTCAAGTCGAACTTCCAGAGATTGCCTTTCTTGTCGCCTGCGTACACGTTGATGATGTTGCGGGTTCCATCATAGACAGGCGTAATCGCACCCAGGCCGTTTCCAGTGCCCACAGACATCGGTACCGGAATCTCGCGGATCAAGTTACCGTTGAGTGCGTTAAACACCAGCAGCGCCGCTCGATCACTCGTGCTTTCGTATCCATTGCCGACGATGTAGGCCCACTGCCCATTCGGAGTGGTGGCGGGAGTACTGTCGGCATCGAGCTTGACGCTGCCGATCACGCCTGCGCCGATCGTTTTGCCCAGAGACTGGTTAGTCGTGACGTTATCGGACGGAATGATGTCCCATAACACCTCGGAGGCGTCCAACGTTGTCGGATCCGTGATGTCGATCGCGAAGATACCCGGAGGTCCGGCGCCGGTGGTGCCGATCGCAATCGTTTTCCACACGCCCGCAATCGTTACGTCGCCCCTGACCACCGGCCCGTCGACCGTGTACCGGTGCAGATAGGCAGGGTCGGAATATGGACGAAGCAGCGGGTAGACCGCGCGCGGTACATACGCAAATATCTCCTGGCCACTGCCGCTGGTGGCATTCAGCACATGGAACATGCCATCGTTGGCACCAAACATGACGATCGGAATATGTGCCGGTAGGTTTTTCGCGGTGATATAGGCGCGGTAGCTTTGATATCCATGCGGTGCTGCAGCGTTAAACGACGCCGCGGGTTGCAGTTGATAGGCGTCGTCCGTCGCCTTCTCGTACACGGGCGAAGAATTGACGATGTCACCGAGGATGCTCGTACGCCTGTCGCGGAATACGCCGCCGAGGAATCGACGCTCTTTTGACTGGTCGCCGCGCAGATAGTCGATGATGGCCGGCACAGGCACGGGGCAAGGCGCTGCCAGCGGATCAAGAGCGCTTCGCTGAGAGGCGTTCAGATTGCACCACAGAAAATCGGTGGCTGCGTTTTGTGCAGTCGACGTCGCGATGTTGCGCGCGCCAAACGCAGCATAATTGTCCGTCCACTCGGTGGGCGGCAGTGGTCCGATGCCTCCCAGGAAGTCCAGGTAGGCCTGAGCATCGTAGGCCTCGACAAA
>JBGSWY010000202.1:0-5783 GCA_041751715.1 Burkholderiaceae bacterium | reverse complement strand
GCACGTGATGTCGGCTGACATGCTCAAGTCGTATCTGGCGCGCAAGTACATCGAGCCCCTGGAAAGCGTTCCGCTGACCAAGCGCGCGGTCGACGCAGTCGTTGCAGATTTCGAAAACGCGCCCGATCGTGCGAAGTCGATTGCTGATCGGTATGCCGCGTCGCAGCCGGCATAGCGAGCCGCTGAAGGTGTCCAGAGGCGAGCAACGTCCCCCTTCGAAGATCGCGCATAGCGCGAGGGCGCAACCATGAGCCCTAAAGACGGTGCCGCAGTTCCGAAGAGTGCGACGCCACCGCGCGAGAAGAGCGCGCAGCCTCCGCCCGGCCGAGTCAGCAGCAGCTATGTCGTCAAGCAACTGGTAACCGACGGTCTGCTGTCCGCGGCCGACGCCGAGCGCTTCAGGGTCACCGGCGGCCGCGAGCGCGCCGGCCATCCGCTGGTAGTGCTGGCCGAGATGAACTACCGCTCCCCGCAGGCCGATCGTCAATTGCTCGACCTCGAAACTCTGACGCGCTGGATCGCAGAAAAGGCGGCGCTTCCGTACTTCCATATCGATCCGCTGAAGGTCGACTTCACGCGCGTGGTGGACGTGATGTCGTCGTCGTACGCAAACACCTACTCGATCCTGCCGGTGCTGATGGGCGCCAGCGAAGTGACCATTGCTACCAGCGAGCCGTTCCTGACCGGCTGGGATCGCGAGATCGAACAGATCACGAAGAAGTCGGTGCTGCGTGTCGTTGCCAATCCGCTCGATGTGGCGCGCTATACGACAGAGTTCTTCAAGCTCGCGCAGCAGGTGCGCGGAGCGGCCAAGACCGGCAGCACCCCGCTCGTATCGAGCTTCGAACAACTGGTCGAGCTCGGCGGCAAGGTCGAAGCCAATGACGCGCACGTCATTCATATCGTCGACTGGCTGCTGCAGTACGCATTCGATCAGCGCGCCAGCGATATTCACCTCGAGCCGCGGCGCGAATTCGGCGTTGCCCGATTTCGCATCGACGGTGTGCTGCATCAGGTGTATCAGGTGCCGGCCGGTGTGATGGGCGCGATGACGAGCCGCATCAAGCTGCTCGGCCGCATGGACGTAGTGGAAAAGCGGCGCCCGCAGGACGGCCGCATCAAGACCAAGGTCAGCACCGGAACCAACGCCGGCCGCGAAGTCGAGATTCGCCTGTCGACATTGCCTACCGCGTTCGGCGAAAAGCTCGTGATGAGGATTTTCGATCCGGAAGTCGTCGTACGCAGCTATGCCGAGCTCGGCTTTGCGAATGAAGAAGCGAAGCTGTGGGAGCACTGGATTCACCGGCCGTCGGGCATCGTGCTGGTCACCGGCCCGACCGGCTCGGGCAAGACGACGACTTTGTATTCGACGCTAAAGCAGCTGGCGACCGACGAAGTCAACGTCAGCACGGTCGAGGACCCGATCGAAATGGTCGATCCGGCGTTGAATCAGATGCAGGTTCAGCATGGCATCGATCTTGGGTTTGCCGATGGGCTGCGCGCGCTGATGCGGCAGGATCCGGACATCATCATGGTGGGCGAGATTCGCGACAAGGAAACGGCTGACATGGCGGTGCAGGCGGCGCTCACCGGCCACCTGGTGTTCTCGACACTGCATACGAACGACGCAGCATCGTCGATTGCACGCTTGCTTGAACTCGGCGTGCCGAACTATCTGGTCAACGCCACGCTGGTCGGCATCCTGGCGCAGAGGCTGATACGCCAGCTGTGTCCGCATTGCAAGGCGCTCGGTGAACCGGTCGATGCCACCTTGTGGAAGGAGCTGGTCCATCCCTGGCGTTCGAACCTTCCGGACAAGGTCTACAAGCCGGTCGGTTGTCTCGAATGCCGCAACACCGGCTACCTGCGGCGCACCGGTCTGATCGAGATGCTCGTGATGACCGACGCGATGCGCGCGCTGGTATCGCAGGAGGGCGACATCGTCAAGATGCGCAGCCAGGCGGCGCGTGATGGTCTGAAATCGCTGCGGCTTTCGGGTGCGCAGAAGATCGCGAATGGATTGACGACAATGGACGAGGTGCTGAAGGCGGCGCCGCCGTTTACTACGTAGCGAGCCTGTCTTCCCAAGTCGCACCGTTGGCTTTCGACCCCGATTGCGGACAATGATGCTGTCGCGCCCCGGGCGGCATCCGTTCAAAGTTGAACTACCCGCTTATGGTCGCACCGCGTGCTGTCGGCCGCTTGGGAGTCAAAGATAGTGGGCGCTGATCTAAGCGTTGCCAGTAGGTCCCCTTAAAATGATGAAGCGCACCCAGAGAACACACCAACGAAAAGCCGTGCAGGACGTGTTGGGACATCAGGCTAAGCACCCCTGGCTAACGGTTGCATTGTTTGGCTTCATGTTCCCGCCGGCGATCTTGCTCATTGTCGTTGTTGGAAAGGTGTTTCAGCGCCTATTTCCCGAGCCTGCCGTGTGGCTGATCTTTCTCGCCGTACCGTTCTTCATTCTGGTTTTACCAGTAGGGATGCTGATTGGCGCATTGCTATTCGCATTGGTGATGAAACACTTTGTAGAAAAAGCGGTACTGGCGCCGTTCTATCTCTATCCTGGAGTGCCGATCACTTCAGTTTTATCAGCATTGGTTTTCCGCTGGGCATACGGGCTCGACAAGGAGTCTGCGAAAAAGGTGGGGCGACGATAACAGGCAGGCGACTCGGATACGCCGTGCTGCCTCCAGGCCGTACGCGCTGTCGGGACAGCGCGTTACTTCGACAATTGCCGCATTGCCCGCGTCAACCCATCCAGCGTCATCGGAAACATCTTGCCGCCGGCGATTTGCCGAATTACCGAGATCGACTGGCGGTACTGCCACAACTGCTCGGGCTCCGGATTCAGCCACACCGATTTCGGAAACGTCGAGAACAGCCGCTGCAGCCACACCGCGCCGGCCTCTTCATTGTTGTATTCGACCGAGCCGCCAGGCTGCAGGACTTCATAGGGGCTCATGGTCGCATCGCCGACAAAGATCAACTTCCAGTCGTGCGGATACTTGCGCAGCACGTCCCAGGTCGTGAAGCGCTCGGTATAGCGGCGTCGGTTGTTGCGCCATAAAAATTCGTAGACGCAATTGTGAAAGTAGTAGAACTCGAGATGCTTGAACTCGCTCTTTGCCGCACTGAATAGTTCTTCGGTGCGCTTGATATGTTCGTCCATCGTGCCGCCGACATCGAGCAGCATCAGTACCTTGACGGTGTTATGCCGCTCGGGCACCAGCTTCAGATCGAGCCAGCCGGCGTTCTTCGCGGTCGACTCGATCGTGTCGTGCATGTCTAGTTCCAGCTCGGCGCCTTCACGCGCGAAGCGGCGCAGCCGGCGCAGCGCGACCTTGATGTTGCGCGTGCCGATCTCGACCGAATCGTCGTAGTCGCGATAGCCGCGCATTTCCCACACCTTGACCGCCGACTTGCCGCCCTTTGATGCGCCGCCGACGCGAATGCCTTCCGGATGCGCGCCGCCATGGCCGAACGGCGATGTGCCGCCGGAGCCGATCCATTTGCTTCCGCCGTGGTGTGCGCCGTCCTGCTCTTCGAGCCGCTTGCGAAACTCTTCCATCAGCTTGTCCCAGCCGAGCTTCTCGAGCTTCGCGATTTCTTCAGGAGAGAACGTTCGCTCGAGCATCTGCCTGAACCACTCGTCCGGAATCTCTTTCGCAAAATCGATTGCCGTCTGCACGCCGCGGAAGTATTCGCCGAAGGCGCGATCGAAGCGGTCGAACTGCGTCTCGTCCTTGACCAGCGCCGCGCGCGACAGGTAGTAGAACTGGTCGATCGAGGGACCGATCACGCCGCGCTTCAGCGCATCGAGCAACGTGAGCAGCTCATTGATCGAAACCTTCAGCTTCGCCTGCTTAAGGTGGAAGAAAAAATCGATCAGCATGCCGGGTCAAGCGTCTTGATGCCGAGCCAATCGTAATTCGAGATGACGCTTCACGTCCGGCCACTCGGCAACAAGAATGCTGTAGATCACCGTGTCGCGCACGGTGCCGTCGCGCCGCGGATGATGGTGGCGAATCACGCCGTCTTTTTTTGCACCGAGCGCTTCGATAGCGCGCTGCGATCTGAAGTTGAAATTGTCGGTACGCAGTCCGACTACTCGGCAGTCGAGCATCTCGAACGCATGCGTGAGCAGCAGCAGCTTGCAGGCCGTATTAACGTGCCTGCGCTGCCAGTTTTGCGCGTACCACGTGTAGCCGATCTCGACTCGATCGGCTGCGGCCACGATGTCGTGATAACGGGTGCTGCCTGCGATCGTTCCGGTAGCGAGTTCGCGTACTGTCCACGGCAACATGTGCCCGGCCGCCTGGCCGGCTAGCGCGGCATCGATGTAGTTTCGCGTTTCCGACGGGTCAGGCACGGAAGTGAACCACAGCTTCCAAAGCTCGCCGCCCGCGGCGGCCGCAGACAACCCGCTTTCGTGCGCCAGCGCCAGCGGCTCGAGCCGCACGCCATGACCCTGCAGCGTCACTGGCGCGAGTTCAATCATCAACGGCGGCGTTACCGATTCTGCCGCGCCATGAACACGAGCCGCTCGAAGAGATGCATGTCCTGCTCGTTCTTCAAGAGCGCACCCGCCAGCGGTGGAACCACGAGCTTCTCATCCTTCGAACGCAGCGCATCTGGCGAAATCTGTTCGGCGACCAGCAGCTTCAGCCAGTCGAGCAACTCGGAGGTCGACGGCTTTTTCTTCAGACCGGGCAGGTCGCGCGTGCCGAAAAACACGGCGAGCGCATTCTGCAGCAGCTCCTTGCGCAGCTTTGGGAAATGCACGTCGACGATCGCCTGCATCGTCTCCTTGTCGGGAAACTTGATGTAGTGAAAGAAGCAGCGGCGCAGGAACGCGTCAGGCAGCTCCTTCTCGTTGTTCGATGTGATCACCACCAGCGGGCGATGCCGCGCCTGCACCGTCTGCCGTGTCTCGTAGACGGAGAACTCCATGCGGTCGAGCTCGCGCAGCAGGTCGTTCGGAAACTCGATATCCGCCTTGTCGATCTCGTCGATCAGCAGCACGCTCGTCTGCTCGGACTCGAACGCCTGCCAGAGCACGCCTTTCACGATGTAATTGTTGATGTCGTGCACGCGAGCATCGCCGAGCTGCGAGTCGCGCAAACGCGACACGGCGTCATACTCGTACAAGCCCTGCTGCGCCTTGGTGGTCGACTTGATATGCCACGCCAGCAGTGGCATGCCGAGCGCGCGCGCCACTTCTTCGGCCAACATCGTCTTGCCGGTGCCGGGCTCGCCCTTGATCAGCAGCGGCCGCTGCAACGTCAGCGCCGCGTTGACCGCAAGTTTCAGATCGTCGGTGGCGACGTAGGTATCGGAGCCTTCAAAGCGCAGCATCGGCAGGGCACATCAGGGCGTACAGGGGACGAATCGAGTATACCCACGGAGGTGTGCGAGCTTGTTGAACGCGCGACGGGTCCGTTACAATCTCCCGCTGCTCGACTCCTCCTCACATCGCACCGCATGAAGTTTTTCGCATCGTTATTGTCGATCTTTGCCGCGGCATTCGCGCAGACAGCCGTGGCTCAGGAGAAGAAGGTCGAAACGGCTGCGCCGGTGTCGATGTGCATCGGCTGCCATTCGATCCCGGGCTATCAGGCTTCCTTTCCGCAGGTATATCGCGTGCCGAAGATTGGCGGCCAGACTCCGCAGTACATCGAGGCGGCTTTGAAGGCTTACCGGCAAGGCGCTCGCAATCATCCATCGATGATGGCGGTGGCCAGGGGACTATCGGACCAGGAGATTTCTGCATTGGCCGC
>JBGSWY010000201.1:0-3157 GCA_041751715.1 Burkholderiaceae bacterium | reverse complement strand
GTTGCCCTGCTGCCGGATATCGACGTTGGTGTTCGGGTCGGACAGATCGACCACGACTCGACCTTCGCTTTCGGCGCCGCGGCGGAAATCGATGCCGCGCAGCGTGCGGCTACCGGTGAACGCCGACGGTCCCGCGGTGGTCGGTGCTGTGGCCGAAGGTGACGCCTGCGCCATTGTCGCCGCAGCAGCATCCGGAGGGGGACGGAAGGTGCTGGTATCGGCAGCACCGCCGAGCGCGATCAACACGCGCTTGCCCTCCACCGACACGGTGTGCGTCAGCGGCCGCTTCAGATTAAGAACCACGCGCGAACGCCCGCCGGATTGCACCACATTGACTGAACGCACATCCCCCTGGTTAAGCTCGACCATGTTCTTACCCAGACCATTCACGGTCAGGGGCATATCGAGTGCAACTCTCGCCGGATTGGCGACCGAGAAGCTGGCCGGAACTCCTTGCGGCGCATTTCGAAGCTCGATGCTGACGACAACACCGGTAGTCGTTTGAGTTGCATCGACGCGCTCGATCGCATTGCCCGCGTCGCCGGCTGCGGTTTGCGCCGAGGCAGGACTCACCAATGCCGCCGTTGCCATCAAACCGAGCGCCGCCGCCAATCGCGACAAGCACACGGCTACGTTCTCGACTGAAACACTCATCGCTTGCTCCCTTGTTGCCGCGCGGCGGCTTCCTGCAGTTCCAGCTTGGTGGGTCGTTCGATCCACTCGCCGGCGGCGTCCTGGACGATCTCTTTTACGTCGACTTCGGTTTCGGAAATCTGGGTGACCAGGCCAAAGTTCTGTCCCATGTAATTGCCGCGGCGGATCATGAAGGTCTGGCCGGCGGCATCGATCAGCGCCACCTGGTTGCCCGCCCGCCGCAACGTGCCGACCATTTTCAGTTGATCCAGCGGATAGCCTTCGAGCATTTCACGGCGGCGATCCAGATCGGGCCGGATCGAACTGGTGCTCGATCGCGATTGCGCCTGACGCGCCGCCGCCAGAATCATCTTCTGCGGATCAAACGGCTCGATCAGCGACTTCGCTTCGTACGTGAATGGCGAAAACTGCTTAGGCTCGGGCACCGGCTGCGTGGTCGGGCGCATTGTCTTGCGCGTGTCGTCCATCCAGGCGCGCAACTCGCCCTCATTGCCACCGCCGCAACCGCCAACGGTTATCACCAGACACGCAATCGCACCAACGCGCATAGAAACCATGGAGGGTCTCATTTTCCAGGCCCTTTCTTCTCAAGCTTCGCTTTTGCAGCGCGCTGTGCAGCAATTTCTTCGGGATCGAGATATCGATAAGTCTTTGCCGTCGCATCAAAGGTCAGATTGCCGCCCTTGCCGGCCTGCAGGCTGAGGTTGTTCAGCGTCACGATCCGCGGCAGGTTCGCAATGTCGCTCGCAAACGCGCCCAGATCGTGATACTTGCCGGAGACCTTGACTGTGATCGGCAGCTCGGCGTAGTACTCGCGCACATTGGTCTGGCCCGGCCGGAACAACTCGAAGTCCAGCCCGCGGCCGACACCGGCCTGGTTGATGTCCGACAGCAGCGCATCCATCTCGGACTTGCTCGGCAACTGCTTTTCGAGCGTCAGCACATACTGGCTGACCTGCTCGCGCTGTTTGCGCAGTTCGTCCAGGTTAATGGCCTGCTGCAGCTTGCCCTTGTATTCGTCTTTGAGTTTCTGTTCTTCTGCCTGCAATTGCACGAGCTGCTCTTTCTGGCCGCTCCACAATGCAAACCAGCCTCCGACCGCGCACACCGCGATCACGAATAGCCACATGGTGATGCGTGGCGCAGGCGGCCAGGCGCCGACATTGTCCAGGCTCAAGCCCTGAAACTGAGATGCGAGACTACGACCGGTTGCCATCGATTCCTCGTTCTACAACTACTTCTTGGCGGGCGCCGTAGGCGCCGAAGACGACACGATGCTCGGCGTCGATTGCACCGCAGTAGGCACCGGCGTCGTCGGTACCAGCTGCGACTTCGCACCCGGCTGGGCCTGCATCAGCGCGCGCTCCGGGGTTTGCTTCAGCGAAAAGTTCAGCGAAAACTCGAACACGCGGCGATTGATTCCCTGCGGTCCCGCACCTGCAACCTTGATTTCGATCAACTCCGGCCGCTCGAGCATCCGCGAGTTGTTCTGCAGATTGCGCAGAAATTCGGATACACGCTCGTTCGATGCGGCCCATCCGCTGACGTTGACCCTGCGATCTTCCTGCTTGATGCTCTTGAGGTAAATGCCTTCCGGCACCTGCCTGGCGACTTCATCGATCAGATACACCGGCAGATTGCGGTCCGCCTGCAGATCCTCGACCGCGCGCTGCCGCGCGCGCAGGCCGTCGATCTCGGCGCGCAGGCTCGCGATCTCCTTGATCTGGATATCGAGCTTGCGGTTTTCAGCGCGCACGAACTCGTTGCGCGACTCCTGGTTCGAGATGTAGCCCTGGAGCACCGACCACACGACGGCGATCGTCAGCAGCCCGGCCACCGCCGACAGCCCGGTCATGAACCAGAAGACCTTTTTCTGCCGCTCGCGCCGCGCTTCGCGATGCGGCAATAGATTGACGCGCGGAGTTGTCATCGGTCGAACCTCCGCATCGCCAGACCGCACGGCGTCAACAGCGCCGGCGCATCAAGCCGCAATTGCTTTTCACGAATGTTGGAAGAGATCTCCATCCCCTTGAACGGAGAAATAACCGATGCCGGCACCTGCGAGCGCTCCATCAGCGCATCGGCCAGGCCACTTAACACCGCCGAGCCGCCGGCCAGCATGATCTGATCGACGCGGCTGTACGGCGTCGAGGTGAAGAAGAACTGCAACGCGCGCGTGATCTCGATCGTCGCCGTGTCGATGAACGGCTTCAGCACGGCGGTTTCGTAATCGGCCGGCAGATCGCCGCTGCGTTTTTTCTGCTCGGCTTCCTCGCTCGGGATACCGTAGGTGCGCGATATGTCGCCGGTCAGCTGCTGGCCGCCGAACGGCTGCTCGCGCTCATAGATCGCTTCGCCGTCGTGCATCACCGTGACACTCGTGGTGTTCGCGCCGATATAGAACACGGCGATCACCAGACCTTCACCGCTGTTCGGCAACTGTTCGATCAGCCGCTCAATCGCCGATCGTGCCGAATACGATTCGACGTCGACCACCATCGGC
>JBGSWY010000200.1:0-1727 GCA_041751715.1 Burkholderiaceae bacterium | reverse complement strand
TCTGCAGGGTGTGTACAAACGCTCGGCCGAGGGGATTGCGTCGTCGGATAACGCAGCGCAATCGGGGGCGCGCGCCAAGGCGCTGGCAGAGCTGGGCTGGAATTACGCGCTGCAAGCTTAAAGCGACAGATTTAACGGGTGTGGCTTGCTGCTTTGTTGTCCCTAGACTAGACTTGGTCTACTCACTCACTCTGCGTGCACTTCAATGGACGTCATAAATATCTACGATGCAAAGACTCGGCTTTCCCAATTGGTTGATGAAGCCGCTTCGGGAAAGGACGTCGTCGTCGGCCGGAACGGAAAACCGCTGGTGCTCATCACCCGCTTGAGCGCGCCGAAGCGCCGGATCAAGTTCGGTGTTCTGAAGGGCAAGCTAAAGGTCGCGGCGGACTTCGACGCCCCGCTGCCTGCAGAAGTCCTGGCCCGCTTCGAGACGCATTGATGCGACTGCTGCTCGACACGCACATATTCCTGTGGGCGATCGGAGGCAGCCGGCTGCTCAAACCATCGGTGCGGCAAGTTATCCAGGCTGCTAACGAGGTCTACGTGTCGGCCGCTTCAATTTGGGAAATCGCCGTTAAGACCAGCCTCGGCAAGATCAAGGCAGACACGTATGCGGTGACGGACGCCATCGGCAAGAGCGGCTTCATCGAACTGCCGGTGCGCGCCGTGCATGCTGCCGCTGTGACCCAGCTTGCGCTGCATCACAATGATCCGTTCGACCGTCTTCTGATCGCTCAAGCGGTCACCGAGCCCTTTAAGTTCTTGACAGTCGATGCGATGCTTGGTCGGTACAGCGACGTCGTGATAGTTGTGTGAGCTACGCCCGCCCCTTCCACGGCACGACTGCGCGCTCGATATGGCGCATCAGGAGATCAAACGCATACGCAACCACGCCGATCACGACGATGCCCATGATGACGACATCAGTGCGCAGGAAATTCGAAGCGTTGAGCACCATCTGGCCGAGGCCGGCCGAGGCGGCCACCATTTCAGCGGCGACGAGCGTGGTCCAGCCAAAGCCGATGGCGATACGCATCCCGGTGAAGATCTCGGGCATCGCGGCCGGAATGACGACGTGGCGGATCACCTGCCATTTCGACGCGCCGAGCGAATAGGCTGCATTGATCTGCTCGATCGCCACGCTTTTGACACCGGCGCGTGCCGCCATGGCCAGCGGCGCGAAGCACGCTAAATAGATCAGCACCACTTTCGCGGTTTCTTCAATGCCGAACCAGATGACGATCAACGGCAGATACGCCAGCGGCGGCAGCGGACGGTAGAACTCGACCGGCGGATCGAAAATGCCGCGCGCGATGCGCGACACGCCCATCGCGATGCCAACCGGAATTGCGGTCACGCACGCCAGCAGGAAAGCCGTGAACACCCGAAACAGGCTCCACCCGAGATGCTCGATCAGCGGGCGGCCACCCTGGATATCGCCCTTCCAGGCATCTCCAAAGCTGGTGATGATGCGCTCCGGCGTCGGCAGGAACAGATCGCGGATCCAGCCGTTGTGTGTCGCCACCCACCACAGCAGCAGCAGCGCAAAGACAGTGACGATGGCGATCGTGGTGCTCGAACCTTCGCCGGGCACGCTGTAGCCGCTGACCTGACGCACAGGCGTGGCGGGCACGGGAGTCGGTGCCTCCGCGCTCCTCACCACGTCGACATGACCGGGCGCGCTCATCAGGCGGCTTCGAGATCCCGCGTCGTCGAGTGGATCA
>JBGSWY010000199.1:0-6134 GCA_041751715.1 Burkholderiaceae bacterium | reverse complement strand
GAGTGTGATCGACGTGCGCGGCTTGCCACGCATCAGCTTGACCGCCTCGGGCAGCGTCAGACCGCGCGTGACCTTGTCGTCGATCTTGATGATCAGGTCACCGGCCTTGATGCCGGCGCGCGCCGCAGGTGTGTCGTCGATCGGCGCAATCACCTTGATCACGCCGTCTTCAGCGCCAACCTCGATGCCCAGGCCCCCAAATTCGCCCTGGATATCGCTCTGCATATCCTTGAACGCATCAGCGTCGAGATACGCCGAGTGCGGGTCGAGCCCGGCCAGCATGCCGGAGATCGCCTCGTGCATCAGCTTCTTGTCGTCGACCGGCTCGACGTAATTGGCTTTTACCGCTCCAAAAACGTCGGTAAAAGCTCGAATCTCTTCCAGGGGGATCGGTCCGCGCGTGTCGCGGAACGCATATGCCGAAATACCCAGGCTGACCAGCACGCCGGCTACCGCGCCGACACTGATCAACCCAACACTACGAGCCCTGCCAGCCATGCCACCCCCATTTGGATGTTCATTCATTCAACACTAGCGCGCGGGCGTCCACTCGAGTGCAGCAAAAGCCCGCTCTTGCTCGCGTAGTTCAAAGTATAGGCTCGCGGCATCTTTGCAACGGCGTGCCGTTAGCGACCTGTGTCCGACAGCAATCTATTTCACTACGTTCCCGCAACGGCCGGCAATCGGGAACCCGGCGCCGTGTTAATCCGTGCCCGCCGCCCGACCTTGCCTGGCCACAGCCTGTGCGGCTCGTTCGATCTCGGCAGCGTCGCCAAGATAATAGTGCCGGATCGGCTTCAGATCCGCATCGAGTTCATAGACTAGCGGCCGTGCGGTCGGCACGTTAAGTGCGACGATTGCGTCGTCCGACATCTGATCGAGATGCTTGATCAAGGCTCGTAGGGAGTTGCCGTGCGCGGCGACCAGCACACGCCGGCCGCGCGAAATGGCGGGCGCAATCGAGTCGTTCCAGAACGGAACGACCCGCTTCACCGTGTCCTGCAAGCTCTCGGTGGCGGGCATGTCTTCCGGTTTCAGATTCTTGTAGCGCGGATCACCCTCAATCTGCCGCGGATCCGACGGCAGTAGCGGATCGGGCGCCACCGCGTACGAACGGCGCCACGCGAGCACCTGTTCTTCGCCGAATTTCGCCGCGGTCTCGGCCTTGTTGAGTCCCTGCAGAGTTCCGTAATGGCGCTCGTTCAGACGCCAGCTGTGAACCACCGGCAGCCACATCAGATCCAGTGCGTCGAGCGCGATCCATAGCGTGCGAATCGCCCGCCTTAGTACGGACGTGTAGGCGATATCGAAACTGAACCCCTCGTGCTGCAACAGTTCGCCGGCCGCATGCGCTTCGCGCCGGCCGTTGTCGGTCAGATCGACATCGGTCCAGCCGGTGAAGCGATTCTCGAGGTTCCACTGGCTTTCGCCATGGCGCAGCAACACGAGCTTATGCATGCGCCTATTCTATAATCCGCCGCTTTCGCTGTTTCGCCGTTACTTCTCACGCCGCCGCTCCTTCCGTGCAGTTCTTCACCGAAAATATTTTTCTGATCGCCATCGCGTTCGTCAGTGGCGCGATGCTCGTATGGCCGCTGGTTCGCAGCCGCGCGTCGGGTCCGGCGCTGACGACCTTGCAGGTGACGCAGCTGATCAACAGCAAGAGTGCGACGATCGTCGATATCCGCTCGCCGGAGGAATTCGCGAAAGGCTCGCTGCCCAATGCACGCAACCTGCCTGCCGACAAGGTGCAGGCACGCGCCGGCGAGCTGAAGAAGGACAAGCCGCTGATCGTCGTGTGCGCGAACGGCAAGGATGCCGGCAAAGTGGCTGCGCAATTGCGCGCGAGCGGATTTAACGAGGTTTTCGTGCTCGGTGGCGGTCTCGCAGCGTGGCGCGAAGCCGGACTTCCGATCAGGACATGACAGGAAATCCATGACAGCACGTGTCGTGATGTATAGCACGGCAGTTTGCCCGTATTGCCAGCGCGCCGAGGCACTGCTGAAAGCGCGCGGTGTCGATGACATCGAAAAAGTCAGAGTCGATCTCGAGCCCGCGCGGCTCGACGAAATGGTCACCCGCACCGGGCGTCGAACCGTGCCGCAGATTTTCATCGGCGAGACGCACGTCGGCGGCTTCGACGATTTGTCGGCGCTTGATCGGGACGGCAAGCTCACGACATTGCTGACAACATAGAAACAAGGAAAGTAATGACCGACACGATTCCCGCCGCCACCGGCGCCACCAACGCAGAACAGGCACCTGTATTCCAGTTGCAACGCGTTTATCTGAAGGACGCGTCGCTCGAGATGCCGCATGCGCCTCGTATTTTTCTGGAAGCCGAGGCACCCGCCGTCGACATCCAGCTGGAAGTCAGCAATTCGTCTGTGATCGACGATGTGCACGAAGTCGTGGTACGCGTCACCGCGACTGCCAAGGTCAAGGAGAAGGTGCTGTTCCTGGTCGAAGGCAAGCAGGGCGGCATCTTCGAAATTCGAAATCTCGCGAGCGACCAGATGGGGATGGTGCTCGGTGTGGTGTGTCCCGGCATCATCTATCCGTACCTGCGCGCCAATATCGCCGACCTGATATCGCGCACCGGCCTGCCCGCGATTCATCTGGCCGAGATCAATTTCGAGGCGTTCTACTCGCAGAAAATGGCGGCGCAGGCGCAACAGCAACCCGCCGCCGTCACGGCAGCCCCCGCCGCCAACGGTAACGGCGCAGCCGGCACGTAGTCCATCGAGCAGGCATGAACATCGCGGTGCTCGGCGCAGGCGCGTGGGGCACTGCGATCGCCGCCGCGCTGAGTGCGCGACATTCGGTAGTTCTGTATGCAAGAAGCGCTGAGCAGTGCGCGCAGCTTGCACGCGATCGCGTCAACTCCCGCTATCTGCCTTCGGTGGCTTTACCGGCGCCACTGCAGCTGACCGATGATCTGAGCGAAGCGGTGCTGCGCGGTACCGACTTGATCCTGATCGCCACACCGACCGATGCGCTGCGCTCGATCGTGCGCGAAATGGGCCGCATTGCGCGGGCGCCTTCGTTCGTCTGGTTGTGCAAGGGCTTTGAGCAGGCGCATGGGCACCTGCCGCATCAGATCGTGCGCGACGAGTGCGGTGACAGGCAGGACGCAGGGCCATTATCCGGGCCGAGTTTTGCGATCGAAGTCGCACGCGGCCTGCCGACCGCGCTCACCGTGGCCGGTGCGCCGCGTTTTTGCGAGCACGTCACCGAGGCGCTGCATGGCGGGGCGCTGCGCATCTACTCGACCGACGATGTCATCGGCGTCGAAGTCGGGGGCGCAGTGAAGAACGTGCTGTCGCTGGCGACCGGAATTTCGGACGCGCTGCAACTGGGACTGAACGCTCGCGCCGCACTGATCACGCGCGGCCTGGCGGAGATGACCCGGCTGGGCGTCGCGCTGGGCGGCCGCGCAGAAACGTTCATGGGCCTGACCGGCATCGGCGACCTGATCCTCACGGCCACCGGTGATCTCTCGCGCAACCGGAAAGTGGGCATGGCACTCGGGCGCGGGGCGACGGCGGCAACGGCGGTCGCCGAGCTCGGTCACGTTGCCGAAGGGGTGCGTTCTGCGCATGCCGTGCTGGCGTGCGCACGGCAACACCATCTTGATATGCCGATTACCGAGGCCGTATGTACGGTGCTCGATGGCACGCTCACGCCGTCGGAGGCTTTGCATACGCTGCTCGCGCGCGAGCCGAAACCGGAAGCGCCGCAGTGAGGATGCTGAAGGCTGTGTGCGTGTTCTGCGGCTCGCAGCCGGGCCGCCGCGCAGAGTATGTGCAGGCTGCGCGCGAGACGGCGCGCATGCTGGCCACGAACGGCATCCACCTGGTGTACGGCGGCGGTCATATCGGGCTGATGGGCGCGCTGGCGGATGAAGCTCTTCGGTGCGGCGGTCGCGTAACCGGTGTCATCCCCGAGCACCTGATGCGCCCTGAGGTCGCCCACCAGGGATTGACCGAGCTGATCGTGGTCGACTCGATGCACACGCGCAAGCAAACGATGGCGTCTCGCAGCGATGCCTTTGTCGTGCTGCCGGGCGGTTTCGGCACGCTCGAAGAAATGTTCGAAATGTTGACGTGGCTGCAACTTCGGTTGCAGGCAAAGCCGGTCGGCCTGGTAAACGTCGAGCGCTATTTCGATCCGCTGCTTGAATTTCTGCAGCACGCCGCCGGGCAAGGACTGATAAGGCCCGAGCATCGCGACCTGTTGCTCGTTGAAAACACGCCGGTGCAATTGATCGCTCGGCTGAACGAGCAGATCGCGCACGTACAGGCGGCGCATCCGGCGACAGGCGACTTGTCACTCGGCTAGCTCAGAGCCCGCCGGAATATCCTGTCTGGCGCCACGCTTCGAAGATCAGCACCGCGACTGCGTTCGATAAGTTGAGGCTGCGATTGCCCGGCAGCATCGGTAAACGGACGCGCCGGTCCTGCGCAAAGCGCTCGCGAATCGCATCGGATAGTCCGGCAGTCTCGTTGCCGAACACGAACCAGTCGTCCGGTGCAAACGCCATCTCGCCGACAAGTCGCGCGGCGCGCGTCGTCAATGCGAACATGCGATCGACGGGCGGGAGCTCGCTCGCCAGCAGCGCGTCGAAGCTCGCATGCACCTTGAGCCTGGCAAACTCGTGGTAGTCGAGTCCGGCGCGCCGAAGCTGCTTGTCGTCGAGTTCGAAGCCGAGCGGCATGACCAGGTGCAGCTGCGCGCCGGTATTTGCCGCGAGCCGGATCACATTGCCGGTGTTAGGCGGAATCTCCGGTTCGACCAGGACGATGTGAAACACGGCGATTGATTTTTGGAACTGAAACCGCTACGGGGTCCGCGCAACGATCAGGTTGTGTACATGCGCAGCGCCGGCGCGCTTCAGTACGCGCGCGGTCTCGTCGAGTGTGCTGCCGGTGGTCATCACGTCGTCGACTACGAAGATCGATTGGCCTTCCACCTCGCCCACGACCGCGAACACGCCTCGAACATTGCGGCGGCGCTCTTTAAGCGCGAGCGACAGTTGCGGGGGCGTGTGACGAACTCGCAGCAGGCGATCGACGACCAGAGGGCTGCCGCCGGCAGCCGCGAATGCGCGGGCAATGTGATGCGATTGATTGAAACCGCGTTGCCGCATGCGCTCGAACGCCAGTGGCACCGGAACGACGATTGCATCTCGCGCATCGATCCGCCCCGCCGGCAATCGCTGCGCCAGTAGACGCCCGAACAAGCTCGCGAGATCCAGGCGAGCCGTGAACTTCAAAGCCATGACCATGCCGTCGACCGGCGAGATGTAATCCGCAAGGGTGGTAGTCGCATCGAAGTGCGGCGCATCGGCCAGGCAGCGCCCGCAGATGCTCGGAGCATCAGCACGCGAACCCCGCACGGTAATCGCACAGCGCTCGCAGCGTGCGCTGCTCGTCGGGAAAAAGTCCGCCTCGCATTGCGCACATATCGAAGTCGCCCCCAGGCCGTGCCGCAATTCACACACGACACAGCGCGGGGGCAGCACGCGGTAAGCCAGAGCTCGCAGCACAGTTGGTCGAGCATAGCTGCATATACTGGATCGAATGCCACTCGGCCCCGGATCTTCCGAACTGACGCCCACGATGCTTGCGCCGCCGCGCATTCCAGCGCGCGTGGCGACGGTACGCCGCCAGTTCGACGCGCGCGCTGCGCGCTGCGGCGCCTGCGCGGCGCTGCCGCGTGAGATTGCGCGGGGGATGATCGAGCGGCTGCAGTACATCCGGCTGGTGCCCGGCCGCATTCTCGATGTCGGCTGCGGCGCGGCCGAAACGTTTGCGGGATTGAACTCCCGCTATCCGCGCGCCGAGTGGGTCGGTGTCGATATTTCGGAGCGAATGCTGCAGCGTGCTGCACCCGCAACGCGTGCCCGCGCGTTGCGTTGGCTGCGCGGCGCATCCGCGTGCAAAGTGGTCGGCGACGCCGGTCAGTTGCCGATCGCCAGTGACAGCATCGATCTTCTGTTCTCCAATCTGATGCTGCACTGGCATCCCGAACCGCACAGTGTTTTTCCCGAGTGGAAGCGAGTCCTGAAAGCCGATGGCTTGCTGATGTTCAGCTGTTTCGGTCCTGACACGCTGAAAGAGCTGCGCGCGGCA
>JBGSWY010000198.1:0-3857 GCA_041751715.1 Burkholderiaceae bacterium | reverse complement strand
GATTCGCGCAGCGATTCCGTCAAGGTCTACGCGCTGCGAAACAGTTACCGGAGGCGGTTCGCCCGATTCGCTCTTTGATTTCTGCTTGGTCAGACCTTTCGGCGCAGGATCAAACGGCGCGGGACCGCGCGCTTGCAACGCAACCAGATAAGGCCTGCCGGCGCGCGGGAAGCTGAGTTCGAACTGCACGCTGTCGTACACCGGGTCGAACGTACGCGTCGAAAGAAAGTAGAGATAGCGTCCATCCGGATCGAACGAGGGGCTGTAGTCGCGAAACTCGGGTTGCGTCACGAGCGTGGCGGTTTGCTTTGCAAGCTCGTAGAGCTTGATCGCGCTGTGCCGGTTGCTGGTCCAGTAGGTATACGCAAGCCAGGCGCCGTCCGCCGACCACGCGAGATCGTCGGTGCGGCCGCACTCGCCGCGGTCGACCAGGCTCAGCGTGTTGGTATCGAGATCGCCGATGAAGACTTCATTGCGATGGTTGCTGATGGCAACCCGGCGGCCGCGCGGCGCGGCTTTCATCGCCACGACGCGGCCGATGTCCCACGGCAGCTCGCGGCTGGAGCTGCCCTCGAACACTTCAACACGCTCTTCGCCCGAACCGTCGCTGACAGCGACTACAGTCGCACCGTCGTCGAGCCACTGGCTGTGCCGATAACGCACGCCGTCCGGCTGGCCGAACTGCCGCACCGCGCCTTCCCACAACGCGAACGCGAAGATCTTGCCGCGCCCATCAAGCGCAATGCTGTGCCCTGCAGGATGAAGATTGAACGGGCCTAGATGGTCCTCGGCCTTCACGAACTTGCGCACCGCCTGCGTGCGGTGCGACAGAATCTGGATATCCAGTTGTTGAGTCGTATCCGTTGCCGGATCGAATAGCCATATGTCGGCGCCGCACTGATAAACGATGCGTTTGCCGTCGGTGCAGGCATGCCGCGCGTAGAAGTTGTCGTGGTCGCTGTGGCGCCTTACATCCGATGCATCAGGCAGGCATGAATAAAGGTTCGATACTCCTTCTGCATCGGAGAGGTAATAGACGCGCCCGTCGAGCCACATCGGGCTGGTGACATTGCCCGCCAATTCATCCATACGCCGAAATGTTCCGCTGCCCTTGGCGTCGATCCACAGATGTCCGGCGGTGCCTCCCTTGTAGCGTTTCCAGCGCGCAGGGTCGGCCGTGTTGCGGCCGATGATCTTGACCCCGCCCGGCCCGAGCGCCAGATGATTGACCTGTCCGAGCGGCAGCAACTGCGGCGCACCGCCGTCGGGGTCGAGCGTGTAGGCGCGATAGTTTCGAAAGAACGGCTGGCCGTAGGTCGTGACGAACAGAATGTGACCCTCGGGCGTCCAGCCTCTGACCATCGTGTCGGGGCCAAGCCACGTCATGCGCCGCGCCATTCCGCCGTCGCTCGGCATCAGGTACACCTCGGCGTGTTGCTCGTCGCGGCTGACGAAGGCAATCCATCGGCCATTGGGCGACAGGCACGGAGTCGATGGCTCTGAAAGCCCGGCAGTCAGCCGACGGGCGATACCGCCGGAAGCACTCACATGCCAAATGTCGTCGTCGGTCACGAAGACGATCTTGTCGTCGAGCAGATTGGGGTATCGGAGGTACGCGTTGTTTTTCATTCGCTGTTAGTAGTGATAGCGGGCCTGGATAATCGTCAAGCGGCCGTCGTCGAACGAAGTGACCGCGATCTGCCGAGCTAGCCGCCGGTGGGTCTCTCAGCGTGGTTGACCTGATCGGCCGACAGTGTCGAACGGTGCTCCTGCAACGAGTTGAGCACGAACTCCGACAAACCCTCACCTCCGTGCTGATCTACGTGTGTCAGCAGTTCGCGCCGCATGCGCGGATCCCAAAACTTGCGGAGGTGAGTGGCCACGCCTTGCAACGCTTCCGGCCGGTCGGGCATGGCCTGGAAGAATTCGCCGATTCGGTTGGCCATGTGAACGAGAGTTTTTGGATCCACGCGCAGCCACGCTCAGTCGGTTGCGCTGTCGGTTGCTACCGGCGCGATGCTAGGGGAAAGACCGAACCGCTCGGGCGCCGTGTAGGCGACGAAATCTTCCCGGCGCGCGAAGCCAGCCAGAGCGACACCGGCAGCCTCAGCCGTACGCACCGCCAGCACCGTTGGCGCAGATACCGCGACCAGCATCGAGGCGCCGGTCATCGCTGTTTTCTGCACCATCTCGAAACTCGCTCGGCTGGTGACGCAGACGAAGCCCCGGCTCGCTTCGGTTCGCGCGCGTGACATCGCACCGGCCAGCTTGTCGAGTGCGTTGTGGCGGCCGATGTCCTCCCGCAACAGCAGCGCTTCGCCGTCGGGACTGCACCAGGCTGCCGCATGCGCGGCTCCGGTTGACTGCTGTAGCGCCTGCGCCTGCCGCAAACCGCGTAGCGCGCGGGCGACGGCTGCGGGGGTCACGTGGATGCGCTGCGCGCCTAAATTGACCTCCGGCAGAGAGCGATGGACGTGCTCAAGGCTCTCGGTGCCGCACAGGCCGCAGCCGGTGCGGCCGGTCAGATTGCGGCGGCGCTCCTTCAACCGAAACTCGCAGGCGCCCGCCACTTCCATATGCACTTCAACGCCCAGCAGCGTTTCCTGCACCTCTACGTCATGCAGCTCCGATGCTTCAGCCAGCAACCCCTCGGTAAGGCCGAAACCCAGCGCGAAATCTTCAAGGTCGGCCGGCGTGGCCAGCATCACCGCGTGGGAGATGCCGTTGAACACGAGCGCTACCGGCACCTCATCGGCGAGCCAGTCGGTTGCGCGCTCGGTGCGATTGCCACGATGCGTCGTGACCGTTGCCTGGCTGGCACCGGCCGGACGCAACGCGGCATCGTCGGATTTCAATTGCCCACCACCTCAGCCGGTTTCTTCCTGGCCTGCGCCAGCAGATCCAACTGCGTGGTGTTGAACGCCGAGTACTTGCGCTGCCAGCTCGACGGCTGCGCCACCGGCATCACCTGCACCGCGGTGACCTTGTACTCGGGGCAGTTGGTCGCCCAGTCGGAGCTGTCGGTGGTAATGACGTTGGCGCCCGACTCCGGGAAGTGGAATGTGGTGTAGATCACGCCCGGCTGCATGTTTTCGCTCAGCACCGCGCGCAGCACCGTCTGGCCGGCGCGGCTTTCGACGCCGACCCAGTCGCCATTCTTGATGCCGCGGTCCTGCGCATCGTGCGGATGAATGTCCAGCCGGTCTTCGTCGTGCCACTGGTTGTTTTCGGTGCGGCGCGTCTGTGCCCCCACGTTGTACTGCGACAGGATGCGGCCGGTGGTCAGCAACAGCGGGTACTTGCGCGTCACTTTCTCTTCGCTCGGCACGTACTGCGTGACAATGAAGCGGCCCTTGCCGCGCACGAACTTGCCGACGTGCATGATCGACGTGCCGGCTTCTTCGGTGTCTTCGTTGCACGGCCACTGCACACTGCCCAGGCGGTCGATCTTGTCGAAGCTCACACCACGGAACGTGGGTGTCAGCTCGGCGATCTCCTGCATCACCTGCTCGGGATGCGTGTAGTGCATCGGGTAGCCCAGTGCGTTCGACAGCTTGACCGTCACTTCCCAGTCGGCCAGCCCGGCCAGCGGTTCCATCACCTTGCGCACGCGTGAGATGCGCCGCTCGGCGTTGGTGAACGTGCCGTCTTTTTCGAGGAACGACGAGCCTGGGAAAAACACATGCGCATACTTGGCCGTCTCATTGAGGAAGATATCCTGCACGACGACGCATTCCAGCGCCATCAGCGCCGATGCCACATGCTGCGTGTTGGGATCGGACTGCACGATGTCCTCGCCCTGGCAGTACAGGCCCTTGAAGCTGCCGTCCTGCGCCGCGTCGAACATGTTCGGAATG
>JBGSWY010000197.1:0-2020 GCA_041751715.1 Burkholderiaceae bacterium | reverse complement strand
ATCGTCCAGCTCGTCCCCTCCGGCCGTCTCATCCAGTTCGTAGACGAAGCGTAAAAACAACAGCTCCGGCTGCGGCTCTTCGATCGTGATCGTCATCCGGCTGGCGGGCCAGGTCGGCCCTCGGCGGGTGTGTATCTCGCTCCGATGTTGTGGCAGCAGCCGCACGTGGTCGTTCACTTTGAACGAGCCGAAGTCGAGCGTTCGTGTCAACTCGATCTCGCCGCCGAAGCCCCGTCGCGAATGGATCGTCGCGATCTCCAGCCCGAGCACGAACTGCGTTGGCTCTTCCGCCCGCAGTACCAGGCCGCGCCATAACTGGTCGCGGGTGAGCGTATCCAGCAGGGGCATCAGCGGGTCGTTGATCTGAATCAGGTGTTCATACCGCACGCCGGAATTCTGCCTGCCCCAGCAGGCATTAGGCAGGGGCCTCGTTAACCCCTTTTGCGTCGCGCCGGCGTTTCAACGTCCTCGACCCCGATTCAGGAGAAGTCCATGTTGATCAGAACGCTGGCCGCGGCAACCGTCCTGGCCTTGACTGCTTGTTCGACGCCCGCCGGCGCAATCGGCTCGATGACCGATGTAAAGGTGGTCGATCGCATTACCGGCGACACGCTGCCGGTCTATTGGCACGACGGCCGCTGGTGGGTTCCAGGGAAACCGGGCAATCGTTACGCCGTGTCACTGACCAATCGCAGCGGCGGCCGCACGCTGAATGTGATCTCGGTCGACGGCGTCAACGTTATTTCGGGTGAAACTGCCGCGCACGATCAGACCGGCTATGTGCTGACGCACGGACAGCACGCCCAGATCACCGGCTGGCGCAAGAATCTGGCGCGCGTTGCCGCGTTCGAGTTCACCGCGTTGCCCAACTCGTATGCTGCCCGTACCGGCCGGCCGGACAACGTCGGCGTGATCGGCGTTGCGGTGTTTCGTGAGAAGGTGCGCTACGTTCCGCCGCTGTCGCCACCCGTATCGCGCTCGAAGTCGGACGCGGCGCAGGAATCGGCGCGCGGTGCTGCCCGGGCGCCAGAGCCGCAGGCCTCCGCGGCCCCTTCCGACGATTCGAACACGGAGAGTGCGAGCCGTGACCGCAGCGAGCAGCGCCTGGGCACCGGGCATGGCCGTAGTGAATATGCACCGACGCAGCATGTCGCTTTCGAGCGCGCGCGGTCCGCTCCCGACGAGACGATCACGATTCACTACGACAGCCGCGACAATCTGATGGCGATGGGTGCGATTCCGCAGCCACGGCATCATCGATCCCATCGGGTGCCGGACCCGTTTCCCGCGCCGGTCGGTTTTGTTCCCGATCCACCGCGCCGTTGGTAGGTCGCCCCCGCGCATCGCATGCACGTCAGGAGGCACAATGCTTTGCGATGAGCGACTCGGCGAGCGACGAGGATCTACTGGCAGCCTATGCAGCGGGAGATGCGCGCGCTTTCGGTGACCTGTATGGCCGGCACGAGCGCGCCATCTACCGCTTCTTTTTGCGGCAGGGCGCAGCAACGTCGGTGGCCGATGACCTGTTGCAGGAAACCTGGCTCGCGGTCGTGCGCAGCGCCGCGCATTTCGAGCCGCGTGCAAAGTTCACCACCTGGCTTTACACCGTCGCGCGCAGCAAGATGATCGATCACTGGCGCGCACGCGATGATGCGGTTTCTCTGGCCTGCCTTACCGGCGATGCGGCCAACGATTCAGGTGAAGGCGAGTTCGATATTCCTGCCGGCGACGCGCATCGACCCGACCATCGGGCGATGGCGCGTGCCGAAGCGCGCGCGTTTCTGGCGGCGGTCGAGGCATTGCCGGCGGCACAGCGGGAAGCATTTCTGCTGCAAGCCGAGGGTGGCTTGTCGCTGGACGAGATCGCCGTGGTGACCGGCGCGGCGCATGAAACGGTAAAAAGCCGGCTGCGGTATGCGATGAGCAAACTACGGTCGGCAATGGAGGCATGGCAGTGAACCCAGACCGCGACGATGACCTGGTACGTCGCTATCGCGCAGCGAGCGCCGACGCGAACGAA
>JBGSWY010000196.1:0-4842 GCA_041751715.1 Burkholderiaceae bacterium | reverse complement strand
GTCGTCATCGTCGATACGCCAGACGCGGTGCTCGTCTGCGATCGCAACGAGTCGCAAAAAGTGAAGGATGTCGTCAACGAACTGAAGCGGCGCGGGCACGACACGCAGAAGCTGCATCGCACCGTCGCACGCCCGTGGGGTACCTACACCACGCTGCAGGAAGGCGCGCAGTTCAAGATCAAGCGTATCGAAGTAAAGCCCGGCGCGTCACTGTCGCTGCAGATGCATCATCACCGCAGCGAACACTGGGTGGTGGTCAGCGGAACGGCGAAAGTCACGATCGACGATCGCGTCGTGTTGCTTTCGCCCAACCAGTCGACCTACGTGCCGCTGGGCTCGCGCCACCGCCTCGAGAATCCCGGCCGCACACTGTTGCGCCTGATCGAGGTCCAGTGCGGCGACTATGTCGGCGAAGACGACATCGTGCGGTTCGATGACATGTATGGGCGCATCGCCGCCGCGGGCGGCGGTTAATCCGGCGTGATGACGCCGAGCCGTGCAGCGCTATCGAAGTGCAGAATTCTGGTCGTCGGTGACGCGATGCTGGATCGCTACTGGTTCGGCGAGGTCGACCGCGTGTCGCCCGAGGCGCCGGTACCGGTGGTGCGCATCGAGCGCAGCGAAGAACGGCTGGGCGGCGCCGCCAACGTTGCATTCAACGTCGTATCGCTCGGGGCGCGCGCCGGACTGCTGACTGTATTGGGAGACGACGAAGCGGGCCGCACCGTTGCGCATCTGGCAGCGCAGGCCGGCATCGAAGCACAGCCACACTCTGATTCAAGTCAGGCGACGACCGTCAAGCTGCGCGTGATCGGGCGCCAGCAACAGATGCTGCGCGTCGATTTCGAAAGCGCGCCGGAGGCGGAAACACTTGCGGCGCTGCTCGACAGCTATGGCCGCCTTGTTTCCGAACACGACCTGGTGCTGCTTTCCGACTACGGCAAGGGTGGACTTGCGCACATCAGCCTGATGATCGATCAAGCGCGCGCGGCTGGGCGACCCGTGCTGGTCGATCCCAAGGGCGACGACTATTCGCGCTACAAAGGAGCCACGCTGCTGACACCCAATCTCGCCGAGCTGCGGGAAGTAGTCGGGCGCTGGCGCGACGAGGAAGATCTCACGCAGCGCACGCAGGCGCTGCGGGCCGAGCTTGAGCTGACAGCATTGCTGCTGACGCGCGGCGAGGACGGCATGACGCTTTATACCGACGACGGCAAGTGGTCGGTTCCTGCGCAGGCGCGCGAAGTGTTCGATGTCTCGGGCGCGGGCGACACGGTGATCGCGGTGATGGCTGCAATGCTGGCTGCCGGCGAGTCAATGCGCGAGGCAGTGAGCACGGCCAACCGGGCCGGCGGCATTGTGGTGGGCAAACTCGGCACCGCGGCGGTCAGCTTCGAAGAACTCTTCGGCACCGACGCTCGATGAGCATCGTGGTTACCGGCGCCGCCGGCTTCGTCGGTTCCAACAATGTCAAGGCGCTGAACGCGCGTGGATTCGCCGACATCATCGCAGTCGACGATCTGGGGGATTCGAAGAAGTTCACCAACCTAGTCGATTGCGACATCGCAGAGTATTTCGATAAGCGCGAGTTCATCGAACTCGTCAAGGCCCGCAAGCTGCAGTCGCCGGAAGTTGTGTTCCATCAGGGCGCCTGCTCCGACACGATGGAAACCGACGGCCGCTACATGCTCGACAACAACTACCGTTACTCGCTCGAGTTGTTGCGCTGGTGCCAGGAAAAGCGCGTGCCTTTCGTTTACGCGTCGTCCGCCGCGGTGTATGGATTGGGACCCGAATTCGTGGAAGACACCCCGCACCACAAGCCGCTGAACATCTATGGCTATTCGAAGTATTTGTTCGACCAGATGGTGCAACGTGAGCTATCAAACTTTTTGGCGCCCGTCATCGGCCTGCGTTACTTCAATGTCTACGGGCCGCGAGAGGCCCACAAGGGTGCGATGGCATCGGTCGCCTTTCATCACTTTCATCAGTACCGGGCCACCGGCAAGGTAAAGCTGTTTGAAGGCAGCCATGGGCGCAGCGACGGTGAGCAGCGGCGCGACTTCGTGCATGTCGACGATGTTGTGGCGGTCAACCTGCACTTCTGGAACCGGCCGGTCGCTGGTGTCTTCAACGTCGGCACCGGAACGGCGCAACCGTTTAACGATGTCGCTCTATCGGTCGTCAATTGCCTGCGAGAACAGGAAGGCGGCGAGCCGCTGCCATTGCAACAAGTCGTGCAGCAAAGGCTGATCGAATATGTCGCTTTCCCGGACGCGTTAAAAGGAAAGTATCAGGCCTACACACAAGCCGACCTGCGAAAGTTGCGCGCGGCGGGGTGCGATGTCCAGTTTCAGCGAGCCGAGCACGGAACAGCAAGCTATATGCGATGGCTGCTTGCGCAAACGCGGTGAGACCCGCTACGCCGGCCCTTCGGCGCGCCGCGTTTCTCGACCGTGATGGTGTTGTCAACATCGATCGCGGCTATGTCTATCGCCGCGAAGACTTCGACTTCGTTCCCGGCCTGCTTGAAGGTGCACGCCGCCTGCACGAGTTGAACTACGCGCTGGTCATCGTCAGCAACCAGTCGGGCATCGGGCGCGGGCTATACAGCGAGGCTGACTTTCATGCACTCAGCGACTGGATGAGAGAAGAGTTCATCGCTGCCGGAGCGCCTCTCTCCGGTGTCTACTTCTGCCCGCATCATCCCAGCGAGGCACGCGGCCGGTATCTTGTTCGCTGCGACTGCCGCAAGCCGGCACCGGGAATGTTGTTTTCTGCGGCCAGCGATTTGCACCTCGACCTCTCCGCTTCGATCATGTTTGGGGATAGTGAGTCTGATCTCAGTGCTGCGCAGGCGGCCGGGGTCCGACTGCGCGTTTTGCTCGGTACCGATGGCCACGCCTCGCCGCCCCTGCCTTCAGTGCCAGGCCTGGCGAGCGCGGCATTCAGGCGCCTCGGTGAGGCGCTAATGGACCCGACACTGCGCTCAATGCTTGATGTGCCGAGCGCTGTCAACGGATGAAACTTACTGCACCGGAGTTCGAGACCAAGGTCGTCGCCAGCGATTCGCTGGCGCGTCGGGTCCGCCTTCTGCCTCGGCCGCTTGTTTTCACGAACGGCGTTTTCGACGTCCTGCATCGCGGTCATGTTACGTACCTGGCGCAGGCAAGAGCGCTTGGCGAATCGCTGGTGGTCGCGGTCAACAGCGACGCGTCGGTTCGATCATTGGGCAAGGGTGCAGACCGTCCGCTCAACACCGATGAGGATCGTGCCGCGTTGCTGGCTGCGCTGGAAGCCGTGACCCTTGTGACAATTTTCGACGATCTGGTGCCGCTGGCGCCGCTCGAGATCGTCCGACCCGAGATCTACGTCAAGGGCGGCGACTACGACATGAATGCGATACCCGAAACCGCGGCTGTCGCGCGCTGGGGCGGCAAGACCATCGCCATCGCGTTCGAGCACCAGCGCTCCACGACGTCATTCCTCGCCCGCGTTCGCGGTCCGCGCTAGCCGGGGTGGCCTTGCGTCCTCCGAGACGATTGTCGGCGCGCGCCTTCTGGGGCTTGGCGAGTTGGGCGTTGCCGCTGGCCGTGGTGTTCGTCGTCTCGCCTAAGCTTCTACATTTGTTGGGCGCGGAGCGATTCGGCGTGCTGATGATCGCGTTAGTGGCACCGTTGATCGCCAGTCAACTAGAGTTCGGCATCACTTCGGCGGCGGTACGAAGGCTCGCCGCTCGCTTGAACGCCGGGCGCATCGATGCCGGCACCACGCTGTTCACGCTGTTCATTGCCTTGCTGATCATCGGCCTGGTTCTCGGAACCGTCGTCTGGGCTGCCGCAGGACCGCTTAGTGCAGGTCTCGGCTTTGCCGAGACACTTGGACCGACGCAGGCGCTGGATCTGGTCAAGGCATGCGCCGTCTGGGTTGCGATCAGTCTCGCGACGCTGCTGCCAGGCATCGTGGCAAGGGCCGCGCAGGCTTTGATTCTGATCTCGATCGTGCAGACCGTGACCACAATGATGCTGTGGCTCGGCGCGTGGATGCTGCTGCGACAAGACGCGCCGCTGATCAGCATCGTCGGGCTGGGTCTGGGCATTACGATCTTTGCTGGGAGCGCGACGCTGATCGCACTGCGCCACCTCATCGCCTGGAGCGGTCCGGTGCGCTTTTCCCCTCAGATGCTATCCAAAGACGCACGTTTTTCCGCCGGTATGTTCGCCGCCCAGGTGGCAGGCGCGCTGGTCAACCAGGGTGACCGCATGCTGGTCGCTGCTATGGGCTCGCCGGCGATGGCCGGTCTGTATGCGCTATGCGTGAACCTCGCGAACAAGTCTGTCGCTGCGGTAGTCGCCATCACCTCATTTGTATTTCCGCATGCGGCCGGGCTGCAGTCCGCCGGGCAGCATGGCGCCGCCATCGGTCTCGTGCATGCCCTGGACCGCGCGATCGCTGTGTTGCTGGTTCCTGTGCTGGTGCCGGGGTTACTGTTGGCGGGGACCTTCCTGAGCCTGTGGCTGGGCGACTTCGCTACACCGCAACTGACAGTCGCTTTCCAAATCCTGCTGATCGCATTCGCCATCCTGGCCTTTGCGATCCCGATCAGCAATGTTTTCGTCGCCGGCGGCAAGTCGGGATTGTCTGCCCGCTACGCCTGGCTCACAGCCGCAATCGTGCTCTGCGCAATGTACTTCGCAGTGCCACGGTTCGGGCTGGTCGGCGCTGCCGCCGCAATGCTCCTCGGCTATTCCACGTCGTTGTGGTTCGCCGCCAGCGCGCGGCGCGCGCTGGGCATACCGCCGGCAGAGCATCGCGGGCGATTCTGGCTCGGTCTCGCGCTCG
>JBGSWY010000195.1:0-1665 GCA_041751715.1 Burkholderiaceae bacterium | reverse complement strand
GGTAATAAGTCTTTCCGTCTTCCACGCCGGTCACCACGAACCATCCGTCGGCTTTCCGCTTGTAAGCGACGCTCTGGCCGTGCTCCTTGAGGCGCTGTTGCCAAGCCGATTGGACCGTGTCCTTCTCCGAGTTGATTCGGGAGGACGCACGCATGCGGAACTCTCGGTCGAGAGAATGCAGCTCGACGGTGCCGTTGGGGTGCGAGGTCGTCACCAGGTCCGCCGGATACCTGAAGGCGTATCGGTCGTCCCGATAGCTCTTCCAGCCGCGTTCATCCAGCGGCTCGTTGCGCCGCTCGCCTTCGCTCTTCCGGCTCGGAGCGGTTTTCGGCGCAGTGCTCTTGGCCGAAGCCGCGGTGGGCTTTGAAGTCGACTTGCGCGCTCCAGTGCGCTGCGGCGCGAGCTTCGTTGCTTGGGGGCTGCCCGGGCCAGCCGTTGTCTGCGTGGCTTCGGTGCTGCCGTTCGGCACCGGCACAGCGGGCGATGGCGTCGTTTCTACCGTTCGCGGCGCAACATCGATGATAGGGGCGGGATCGCGGCACGCGCCAATGGCGCGCGCGAATTCGCGCTGGAAAGCCGGCAGCGTGTCGCAAAGGTGCGGCTGTGCGACGGCCGCTGCCAGCGGGCAGGCCACCAGCAGCATTGCGCACGGTCGCAGGAATTGTCTCGCTCGCATCGTGTGTCCAACTATCGCCCAATCGACGGCAAATAGCGGGCCGGGCATCGCCATTCGATCAAAATAGCGCGCATGCACGTCCACGTAACCAGGTTACAGCTCCCGTGAGGGAAATCGTCACAGTCAGCATCGGGCATCGCCTCGGAAAGGGTGAGGCGGTTCGCCGTATCAAGGAGGGCTTCGCCCGCGCCGACGGACACCTCGGATCGATGATCGCGATTGAGCAACAGACTTGGGAAGGAGACACGTTGCGTTTCCGTGTGCGTGCGCTCGGCCAAACTGCGGCGGCGACTATTGAAGTGCTCGAAGACACACTGCGCATCGAAGTGTCGTTGCCTTGGATGCTGGCGAAGGCAGCGAATCGTCTTCTTACAGTATTGCGCAAGGAAGCGACGAGGCTATTGGAGAAAAAATAGACTCGACGTTGATGCTTTACGGGGGGCGCTGCTGCACGAAATCGACATATATCGGCAGACGAACGGCGAGTCCCGAGAGCGACAGATCGACGCGAGATCACGAACTTGTAAGCGCCGGTGAGGCGTGGACTGTCGCATTGGTCGTAGTAATGCCCTGAAAATCGAACATGACATGTTGGAATTTCATGGTAGACGGTGTAACGTTCCGGCGTGATCAAACGAACGGACCTACTGAACCAGATCCGGGTTGCGCTCGGCCGCTCGCGCGCGGTCGTGCTCGTGGGGCCACGTCAAAGCGGCAAGTCAACCCTGGCGCGAGAATTTGTCGCGGCTGATTCCGACAACTATTTCGATCTGGAAGAGCCTGGCAGCCCAGCGGCGCTGGCCGAACCCCTGGCCGCGCTGGAAGCGTGCCGTGGTCTGGTCGTCATCGATGAAGTTCAGCACGCGCCCGACCTCTTTCGCGTCCTGCGCGTCTTGATCGATCGCTCAAACCAGCCCGGTCAGTACTTGCTGTTGGGAAGTGCAAGTCCTCCGCTGCTGCGCCAAACGAGCGAATCACTACTCGGGCGT
>JBGSWY010000194.1:0-13434 GCA_041751715.1 Burkholderiaceae bacterium | reverse complement strand
GCAGCGGCACGCGAAGTGGGCGCCGGGCCAGCCGCAGCCGGCGATAAGCAGGGGTCGGTGGGTCCTGGGGCATATCGGCGCACGCGCTGGCCACTGGCAGCGGCCGCTGCCGTCATGCTGTCGACGCTGGCGATCATGCTGGCGATTCGCACCGATGAAGAGATGCCTCTGTTCAGTGCTCCGCCGGAACCCGCGCGCAGCGCCGTAGAGAAAGTTGCACCGGCTGCGCCAGCGGCGCCCGCCGTGACCGAACCGCTGCAGCGAGACCCCGGCGTCCTGAATCAGGCGGCACCGCAGAGTCAGCAGCCGGCTGCGCGCAGAGAACGTCCTGCAACGCGAGCCGAGCAGGGCAGTGGCCGCGCCGATCTGCCGAGCGAAGACAAACGTCAAGCGCCTGCGAACGCGCCGGTCCCGGCTTCTCCACCACCGGCCCCCGAGACATCGGCGAGTTCGAAACCGCGCGTGGAGGAAGCCGAAGCCGGTGGCGCCACGCAAGCGCGTGCAGTGGATCAGGCAGGCTTGGAAGCGCGACGCAACGCGGCTCGAGGGGCGGCGCCCGTTCCATCAACGGAGGCACAGCGCGATCGCAGTCAAGCCGATGAGCCGGCGGCGGCGTGGCTCGAGCGGATCATCAAGCTGCGGCGTGAAGGCCGGCAGGTTGAGGCCGACGCGGAGCTGAAGCGATTTCGCGAGCGTTACCCGCAGGTGCACCTGCCGCCGGAGGCGTTGCCGGCAACCGGGACGCGCTAGCACGCGCTGTCGTCCTCGCGGAAGCGGGGACCCACGAGTCTACGAAAGACACTGGATTCCCCCCTGCGCGGGAATGACCGATCGTTGTAGCGTCACGACTTTCACGTTCCACGGCGATCGTTCAGACAACGCCTGTACTGCCAGTCGCGCCGCATCCGCCTCGAACACCCTCGGCGCGCTACGGGCCAGTTCGGCCGCAGCCTCCAACGATCTGACCGTCCCGAGCCAACACCACCGGTCGAACACATGCCACTGCTGCTGAAAGCGCTCGACGTTCCGCTCAACCAGTGCGATCGCGTTCGCGTACGGCCAGACCGGCAACAACCACAGCTGCATCAGCTCTTTGAGACGCGCCGCATGTTCAGCGCGCGACTCTGCGCCGATACACGCACCGCGGCAGCGTCTCAATTGATGGTTGAAACACGGCGCGCCATCGCGCGCAGTCCGGCCCCGGCCCTCAAAGCCCATCGTCTTCAGGCAGAGCTGGTGTTCGGCCGCCAGCCCGGTGATCCAGCGACGCAACGATGCGCGCGAGGCGAACGGCCCATAACAGTGGCCGAGTTGCGCACGATCGAATGCGGCTGACTTCGTTATCGTCATGCACCCTTCGTCAATGCCGACCAGCACCTGATTCAGTTTGCGCCGCGACGCCACGTTGTGCGCCGGCAAGCGTGTCTTGATCAACTCCGATTCGCGCAACAGAGCACCCAGTTCGCCCGCTGTCTCTTCCCAATCGAGCCGGTGAATCTCCTGCGACAGCCGCAACTCGCGCGGGGCGCGATGTTCGGCATTGAAGTGACCGGTCACGCGTGCGCGCAGATCGACGCTCTTGCCGATGTAGATCGGATGTTCGTTCAAGCCGTAGAAAAGATACACGCCGGGGGCATGCGGCAACGCGTCGATCGCATCCGGTGGCAAGTGAGACGGCAGCCCCGGCCGCCGCAGCAGCGTCTGCACAGCCAGCTCGATCTCCACCGGCGGATGACGGTCGGCCAGTTTCTGCAACAGCCGCCACAACACGCGCGCATCGCCCAACGCGCGGTGCCGCTGCTCGCCGTCCAGGCCGAAGCGTTCGATGATTGCATCGAGCGTGTGCGGCGTGCGGTCCGGATACAGATGGCGGCTGAGCCGCACCGTGCACAAGGTCTTTGCGTTGAAGGAGAAGCCGGCGCGGTGGAACTCCGCCCGCAGGAAGCCGTAGTCGAAGCGCGCGTTGTGCGCGACGAAGATCGCCCCTTCGAGCCGATCGAACAACGCCTGCGCGACATCGGCAAACGACGGCGCCGCTCGCACCATAGCGTTGGTGATACCCGTCAGCCACTGGACTTCCGCCGGAATCGGCAGGCCGGGGTTGACGAGCGTCGCCCACTCCTCGACTCGCACCGCTTCTTCATCGAAATCGACTCGCACCACGCCGATTTCAGTGACTCGTTCGCGCCGCGGACTCGATCCGGTTGTCTCGACATCGACGAAAGCCAGGCAGGGAGCCACTGCAGGAAACATGGCCGTAATTATGTTTCATGCGAGACGGGCATACTGCGAAAAAGAGAGGCCGGAGAGACTCATGGGATTGCCGCAAGCCACGCCGGAAGCAACCAAGGCCGCGCGCATCGATGCGGTCGTTGCACTGATCAACGAGCGCAATCAAAGCGCCGAGCGCGCGTCGATCGCGGTGTTTGCGCGGGGATACTTCGAGCGCGTAGACCCCGAAGACATTGCGTCTCGCAGCGTCGAAGATTTATATGGTGCGCTCCTCTCGCACTGGCAGTTTGCACGTAAGCGCGAAGTCGGCCAGGCGAAAGTCCGCGCGCTCAATCCCGGTGCCGGCGAGCACGGCTGGTCGTCGCGCCACACGGTGATCGAAGTCGTCAACGACGACATGCCTTTCCTTGTCGATTCAGCCTCGATGGAAGTCAACCGGCAGGGACTGGCGCTGCATCTGATCGTGCACCCGATCTTCGCGGTCGAGCGCGATGCGGGCGGCACACTGAAGACGATCGACTTGCGCGAGAACAAGCCCGATTGTCCGCGCGAATCGTTCATGCATATTGAGGTCGACCGGCTGGCAGATCCGGCGGCGCGCGCCGAGCTGGCCGAAGGCATCGCGCGCGTGCTGGGCGACGTGCGCTCGGCCGTTGCCGACTGGAAGGCGATGATTGCGCAGCTGCGCGCCGTCATTGAGGAGATCGATCGCAAGCCACTGCCGTTGCCGCGCGAGGAAGTGGCCGAGAACCGCGCCTTCCTGCAGTGGTTGACGGAGGATCATCTGTTGCTGCTTGGTTACCGGCAACATGATCTGGCCACCGTCGACGGCGAAGATGCGTTGCGACTGGTGCCGGGCAGCGGGCTCGGCATCCTGCGCGAATCCGAAACCGGCTCCTCGCTTTCAACCAGCTTTGCGGTGTTGCCGCCGCAGGCGCGCGCTACCGCGCGCGCGGTTTCACCGATGCTGGTCGTGACCAAGGCGAATTCGCGCTCCACCGTGCACCGCCCCGGTTATATCGATTACATCGGCATCAAGCGCTATGGGGCCGACAGCGCGGTGATCGGCGAGCATCGTTTTGTCGGTCTGTTTACGTCGGCGGCGTATACGGACCGCGTGGGGCAGATCCCGCTGGTACGCGGCAAGGTCAGCGAAGTCGCAGCGCGCTCCGGGCTTGCGCCCGGCAGCCATCTTGGCAAGGCGATGGCCCATGTCCTCGAAACCTATCCGCGCGACGAGCTGTTTCAGATCACCGCGGACGAGCTGCAAGAGATCGCCACCGGCATCGTGCAGCTGGGCGAGCGGCAGCATTTTCGACTGTTCGTGCGGCGAGATCGGTTCGAGCGCTTCGTCTCATGCCTGATTTTCGTGCCGCGCGAAAACTTCTCAACGGATTTGCGGCGCCGCTTTCAGAAAATCCTGATCGAAGCGTTCGGCGGCTCGGGTGCAGACTTTGACGTGCTGCTGACCGACGCCGTGCTGGCTCGCATTCATATCACCGTACGCACGACGCCGGGCAAGGTGCCCGAGGTCGACCGGCGAGCGATCGAAGCTCAGCTCGCCGACGTGGCGCGCCGCTGGGAAGATGAATTGCGACAGGCGCTGAACGATGAGGAAGGCGAGGCACGCGCGGCGCCGCTGTACAAACGCTTCAGTGCTGCGTTTCCAACCGCCTATAAGGAAGCGGTGAAGCCGCGCCAGGCAGTGGCCGATATCCGGCGGCTCGACACGCTCGGTACCGCCGCCACCGGCAGTCCCGGCTTAAAACCTGCTGGGACATTCCTCGCACTGAACCTGTATCAGCCGCTCGAAGCCCCGCCAAGCCGTCTCGGATTCAAGCTGTATCGCAGCGGCACGCCGATCGCGTTGTCGGATTCGTTGCCGATGCTCGAGCGGATGGGCGTGCGAGTGCTCTCGGAGCGCGGCTACCAGGTCGTTCCGGAGGGCGGGGAGCCGCTGTGGGTGCACGATTTTTCGCTGGAGCTGCCCGGCTCCGACGACATTGACGCCGAAGCGATCGCTCCGCTGTTCGAAGAAGCGTTTGCGCGCGTGTTCGAAGGCGCGGTCGAGAACGACGACTTCAATCGGCTGGTGTTGCGCGCCGGGCTCGCTGCCGACGAGATCGTCGTGTTGCGCGCGTACGCAAAGGTGATGCGGCAGACGGGCTTTGCGCTGTCGCAGGCGTTCATCGAAACGACCATGGCGGCACATCCGCGCATCGCGCGCATGCTGGTGGCGCTGTTCAAGCTGCGCTTTGATCCGGCGCAAACGGATAAGGGCGCCGCCGCCAGCCAGGTCCATGCGATCGAGCTGGCGCTCGAAAAAGTTTCGACTCTTTCCGAAGACAGAGTGCTGCGCCAGTATCTGGCGCTGATCGTCGCCACGCTGCGCACCAACTACTGGCGTACCGGCATCGGCGCCAGCGGTGCAGCGGGAGCGCGCCGCGCCTTTCTCTCGTTCAAGTTCGACTCGACGCAGATTCCAGGATTGCCCGAGCCGCGGCCGATGTTCGAAATTTTTGTCTACTCAGTGCGCTTTGAAGGCGTGCACTTGCGTGGTGGAAAGGTGGCGCGCGGCGGGTTGCGCTGGTCCGATCGGCCGGAAGACTTTCGCACTGAAGTGCTCGGGCTGGTCAAGGCGCAGATGGTGAAGAACACCGTCATCGTGCCGGTCGGCAGCAAGGGCGGATTCATCTTGAAGAAGGCGCCTGCGCTCGTGGTTTCCCAGGCCGATCGCGAGGCGTACTTGAACGAAGGTATCGCGTGCTTTCGCGATTTCCTGCGCGGCCTGCTCGATTTGACCGACAACCGGGTTGGTGACGCGATCGTGCCGCCCCCGCACGTGGTGCGGCATGATGCCGACGATCCGTATCTGGTGGTCGCGGCCGACAAAGGCACCGCGACGTTTTCCGACTTTGCCAACGCGATCAGCGCGGAGTACGGCTTCTGGCTGGACGACGCCTTCGCCTCCGGCGGCAGCGCCGGCTATGACCACAAGGAGATGGGAATTACCGCGCGCGGCGCTTGGGAAAGTGTGAAGCGGCACTTTCGCGAGCTCGGGATCGATACGCAAACCACCGAGTTCACCTGCGTCGGTATCGGTGATATGTCGGGCGATGTTTTCGGCAACGGCATGCTGCAGTCACGCCATATTCGCCTGCTCGCGGCATTCGATCATCGTCACATATTTCTGGACCCGGCGCCGGATGTCGCCGCCAGTTTCGCCGAGCGCGAGCGTTTGTTTGCGTTGCCGCGCTCTTCCTGGGCCGATTACAACCAGGCGTTGATCTCGGCCGGCGGCGGCATCTGGGCGCGCTCCGAAAAATCGATTCCGATTTCGCCGCAGGTAGAGACGGCGCTCGGCATTACTGCGGCCAAGCTGACACCGGCTGAATTGATGTCAGCCATCCTGAAAGCGCCGGCTGACCTTCTATACAACGGCGGCATCGGCACTTACGTAAAGGCGACGGACGAGTCGCACGCCGATGTCGGCGATCGCGCAAACGACATGCTGCGTGTCAACGGCGCCGAGCTGCGCTGCCAGGTGATCGGCGAGGGCGGCAACCTTGGGCTGACTCAGCTCGGGCGCATCGAGGCTGCGTTACACGGCGTCAGGCTCTACACCGATGCGATTGACAACTCGGCGGGAGTGGACACCTCGGATCATGAAGTCAACATCAAGATCCTGTTGTCGCTGCCGATCGCCGACGGTGAGCTGACGATGAAGCAGCGCAACACGCTGCTGACAGCGATGACCGACGATGTCGCGCAACTGGTGCTGCGCGACAACTATTTTCAGGGACAGTCGCTGTCGGTCAGCGGACGCATGGGAACGAGACTGCTCGATCATCAGCAGCGCTTCATCCGTTTTCTGGAGAAGCAGGGAAGGCTCAATCGGACGATCGAGTTCCTGCCGAGCGAAGACGAGTTCGCCGATCGCCGCAGCAAGGGCATTGCGTTGACGAGTCCTGAGCGTGCCGTGCTGCTGGCGTATTCGAAGATGTACCTGTTCGACGAGCTGCTCGCGTCCGATCTGCCGGAAGATCCGTGGGTTGGCACCGCCCTGGCGCGATATTTTCCGTCTGCGCTGAAAGAAAAGTTCGGCCGCGCTATCGGGCGCCATCCGCTGAAGCGCGAGATCGTCTCCACGCATGTGCTGAACAGCATGGTCAACCGGGTTGGTTCCACCTTCGTGCACCGGCTGATGGAAACGACCGGCGCGACACCGCCGCAGATCGTGCGTGCTTATCTGCTGACGCGCGAAGTGTTCGGACTGGTCCCGATATGGCAATCGATCGAGGCGCTCGACAACATCGTGCCGGACGAATTGCAATCGCAGATGCTGATCGAGCTCGGCCGCCGCACGGTGCGCTCCACCACCTGGTTTTTGCGATCAAAGCGCCTGGCCGAGCCGATGGCAGAGACGATCGCACGCTTCGCGCCGGCGGCGGGAGCGTTGGTTGAGTTCATCGCCGCCGCACCGGCGGCCGCAGCCTGGCGCGCGCAGATCGCGCAGCGCGAACAGACGCTCACGGCAAACGGGGTTCCGGCGCCGCTCGCGTTGGCAGTGGCGGTGTCGGACATTTCGTTCGCCGCGCTCGATATCGCCGAAGTCGCGGAATCTTCGAGCCGGCCTCTGGCGGCCGTGGCCGACGCGTATTTTTCGATCGGCGGCTTGCTCGGGCTGGGGCGCGTGCGCGCGCAGGTCTCAGCGCTGCCGTCAGACGGTTACTGGCAGGGTATGGCGAAGAATTCGCTGGGCGACGATCTGGCCGCGTTGCAGCGCGAGCTTACCGCCGATGCATTGCAGGCAGGCGGACAGAACGTGTGGGAAATCGCACAGCGCCCGGCGATCGAGCGTGCGCAACGCATACTGAGCGAACTGGCCGATACCAAGGCGGCGGATCTGGCGATGCTGTCGGTCGCGTTGCGCGAGCTCAGGCATCTGGCGTGAGCCATGCCGCGGACCGATCGCATCACACCGACCGCGGTCGTGCTCGTGTCGCGCGCATGGGTCGTTAGTGAAGTTGCATCGCGCGGCGTGGATCAGCAGAGGCAGGCGGCGCTGGTCGATGAATTGGTTGGCTATGAACCGCCGCGCCGAAACGGCTTGCGCAACAACTTCATTTTCTGGCTCTGCGCGCTCGGCGCCGCGCTGCTGGCGCGTGCAGTGGGCCTGCCCGGATGGAGCGGGTTCGTTGCCGCGCTGCTGATTTTTGGCTGGATCGCACGCGAGCTGGCGGTGCGCGCATTGCGCTGGCGGCTCGATCAGTTGCTTGCCGATGCCCGCACGGAGGATTGATGCGACGGTCATTGCGCATTCGTAATCGCAGCGTCCGCATTCCGCTGGCTATCACTCTCTACATTGCAGATGTTCGCTCCACAGTGAGCGGCGAAGCGAAATTGGAGATTGATATGAAAAAGCATTTGATGATTCTTGCGGCAGTAACAACCGGTACGCTGGCGTTGCCTCTTACTGCCAGCGCGAACGAGCCGTCACACAATGTAGCCGGCGAACGGGGCGTGATTTTTCACGATACGCGCAGCGACGGTGGTCGCAATGATGCGCGTTCGGTCGGATCAACGAACTCCGGCTGGGTTTACGTTGGAGGCGAAGCGGTCTGGGCCTACGAAGGTCCGGGCAATCGCACGGCGCCCAGGCGCTCCGGCCGCACCGATCGAGCGCCTGCCACGCGCACTTCGGAGCGCGCGCCGATGCAACAGTCAATGTTCGGGAACGACATTTATCACGGCGCCTGATAGTTATCGGATCGCGCCTCCGGCGAGCGGGCCGGAAACACGAGCTGGAAGCGGACGCCGTACGGTCCGCTTTCGGCTTCAACGCGCCCGCCGTGCAGGCGCATGATTGATTCGACGATCGACAGTCCCAGGCCGGCTCCTTCCGTCGCAAATTGATGTGCGTCGGGTCCGCGCGTGAAGCGTCCGAAAAGACGCCGCAAATCTGCATCGTCGATTGCAGCCGCTTTGTTCTCGACCCGTAGCTCGACATGCTCGCGCGCCGCGGCCACTCGAATCTCAATCTTCGCGCCGTCGGCCGAATAGCGCACCGCATTGGACAGCAGATTGGTGATCGCGCGACGCGCCATCGAGCGATCGCACGGCGCGCTGCCGGCGCCACTCACCTCGATCTGCTTTCCCTGCTCCGCCGCCGCGGCGTCGAAGAACTCCGCCACATTGCGCGCCTCATCCGCCAGATCGACCGTCTCGAGTTCGAGCTTCAGCATGCCGCGATCGACCCGCGCCAGGAACAGCATGTCCGAGACCATGCGCTGCAGCCGTTCCACTTCGGACAGATTCGAGTGCAGTGCATCGACGTACTCGGATTGACTGCGCTCGCGCCCGAGTGTCACTTGAGTTTGCAGCAACAGATTGTTGAGCGGCGTGCGCAATTCGTGCGCGATGTCGGCGGAGAATTCTTCCAGCGCGCGAAACGACGCCTGCAGCCGATCGAGCATGCGGTTGATCGATTCGATCAGGCCGCGAATTTCGGCCGGCGCGTCTTCAGCGCGCAGCGGCCGCCCGAGACGATGTGCCGTGACGCGCTCCGCTTCTCTCGCGATAACGGACAGCGGCGCCAGGCCCCGCCGCGCGATGACCCAGCCGAGTGCTGCACTGGCGACTATCCCGAGCGCGCCGGCGAGCACCATCGCGCGCACAAACCGTTCGAGCAGTTGCTGCGCGGGGCTGACGTCGACTGCGACGTAGGCGACGAATTCGTCATTCGGCGTAACGGCGTGACGCAAGCGGCGCAACCACCAGATGCTGTTCTCCATCCGCACTTCTTCTACCGCTAGGGTGGAGGAAACGGTGTCCGGAAAATTGCGCTCGATCGAAGCCTGTAACGCCGGCGCCGGCTTGACCAGCCACCGCGTGTCCTGACGAAGCCCGATTTGCAGGTGCGGATGACCGATCGCCACTTGCGCAAACCGGTTCGCATTCGCAACGATCTGGTCGGGCGACTGCAGTTCGCGCAACAGATACAAAACGACTTCCGTCTTGCCGTCGATTTCCTCGCGGTCGCGCGCTTCGAGCTGCATCCGCAGCATCCAGGCCAGCCAGACTCCGAGTATCAGCAGCAACGCCGACAAACCGGCCGCGAACAGCAGCGCAAGGCGCGCTGCCAGCGAGGTCTGAAAATAACGGCGTCTCACCGGGTTAGTGTCAAGGCTGCGTACCCGCCCTGTCACCGCGGTCTTCCAGCACGTAACCAAAGCCGCGCACGGTGTGAAGCAGTTTCTGCTCGAATGGATCGTCGATTTTTGCGCGCAGTCGGCGCACTGCAACTTCAACGATGTTGGTGTCGCTGTCGAAATTCATGTCCCACACCTGTTCGGCGATGACGGTGCGGGACAACACCTCTCCGGTTCGCCGCAGCAGCAGTAACAGCAACGCATACTCCTTCGCGGTCAGATCGATACGCTGGCCGGTTCGCTCGACTCTGCGCCGCAGCAGTTGCACTTCGAGGTCGGCAATGCGGATCACATCGGGTTCCTGCTGCTTGCCGCGCCGCTGCAACGCACGCACGCGCGCTAGCAGTTCCGAGAAAGCAAACGGCTTGACGAGGTAGTCGTCGGCACCCAGCTCCAGACCGCGCACCCGGTCCTCGACCCGATCGCGCGCCGTCAGAAACAGAACCGGCGTCTGATTGTCTTGTCGAATGCGCTTGATCGTTTCCCAGCCGTCGAGCTGCGGCAGGCCGATATCGAGAACGATGACGTCGTATTGCGTGTCAGACGCCATGTGCACGGCGTCGGTGCCATTGCGAACCCAGTCGACCACGCAGCCGTTTTCTCCGAGCCCCTTGACCAGGTACTCGCCGGCTTGTTTTTCGTCTTCGGCCAACAGCAGTTTCATACGTTCCGGATCGTACGAGGCGAGCCCTTGCGCGGCGTATGACGCCAAGATTACGGCTTAGTAATGTAGAAGTCAGAAGTTAGACGCGGACAGGTTGCTAATTTGCGTCGCTGCAATGCATCTTTCAGGAGGTTGCGTGAAGAATTGCTCTCGGTTGTGCATGACGCTGCTCGCGACGTTGATCTCCGGAATTGCGGCGGCGCAAACCTCACCCGCGCCCCCTGCGCCAGACGGCATGCCAAAAGCCGCCGATATGGAAAAGCCGGCTCGCACGACCGCATACCGCTCGGTGTTCGATAACTACGTGTACGCGAACGACGACAAGCCAATCTCGTGGCGCGACGCGAACGCGCTGGTCAAAGAGATCGGGGGTTGGCGCGTCTATGCGCGTGAATCCCAGCAACCGACGCCGGCGAACACCATCGCGCCGGCCGGCCGCCCGGCGCCGCACCAGAAGCACTGAGGATCGACATGCAGCCTGGTCAATTTGCAAGGTTGGCAGGTCGGCGCGGCGCGCTGGCGGTAGCGATCGTCTCGCTGGCCGGATGCGCAACGTATTCGTCGGATGGCGGCTTTGCGACGGTCGAGCAGACTGCGCGCGAGCAACTCGGAAAAGACGTGCGCTGGGCGAAGACCGAGGGTGATCAGCAGACGGTGGCCGCGCGCGTTAACGAACTGATTGGTCAGCCGCTGTCGGTCGATGACGCGGTGCAGATCGCGCTGCTGAATAATCGGGGCCTGCAGGCGTCTTACTACGATCTCGGCATCAGCGAATCGAACCTGGTGCAGGCCGGGCGCCTGCCGAACCCGCATTTCTCGATGACGCGCACCAGTTTGCGCGAAGACGGCGTGGGCAACACCACTATCGATCAGGCGCTGACGATCAACGTGCTGGCGTTGCTGACGATACCGCAGGCGTTGAAGATCGAGCGGCGGCGCTTCGAGCAGGCGCAGCGTTCGGTGTCGCTTGACGTTCTGCGAGTCGCGTCCGACACGCGCAAGGCGTACTACTCGGCGCTCGCCGCGGAAGAATCGGTGCGCTACGCGCGCCAGGTGAACGAAACGGCGCTGATCGGCGCCGATCTGGCGCGGCGCATGCGCGAAGTCGGCAACTTCAGCAAGCTGCAACAGGCGCGCGAACAGAACTTCTATGCGGATGCAGCGCTCGGTCTGGCGCGCGCGGAGCGGGCGCGGGTCGCGGCGCGTGAGCGGCTGATTCGGTTGCTCGGACTGGCGGGCGAACAGACGCAATTCGCACTGCCCGAGCGGCTACCCGATTTGCCGAAGGCGCCGAACGAGCTGCCGGATGTCGAGAGCAGAGCGCTCGAACAGCGCATCGATCTGCAAATGGTGCGGCTTGAAACCGAAGCACTGGCAAACAATCTGGGACTGACGCGCGCCACGCGCTTTATCAACGTGCTCGTGGCCGGCCCGGCGCGCGAGCGCGAGGGGCCGAGCGGCGCGCCGTGGGCCCGCGGCTATGAAATCAGCTTTGAAATTCCGCTGTTCGATTTCGGCACCTCGCGGGTCAGGCGCGCCGAGGCGATCTACATGCAGGCCGTCAATCGAGTCGCAGAAGCCGCAATCAATGCGCGCTCCGAAGTGCGCGAGGCGTATCTCGGGTATCGCACCAACTATGACATCGCGCGCCATTATCGCGACGAGATCGTGCCGCTGCGCCAGCGTATCGCCGATGAAAATCTGCTGCGCTACAACGGCATGCTGATCGGCGTGTTCGAATTGCTCGCCGAAGCGCGTTCGCAGATCGCCAGCGTCAACGCCAGCATCGAAGCGCTGCGCGATTTCTGGATGGCGCAGGCTGATCTCGAGATGGCGTTGATCGGCAGACCCAACATGACGTCGTCTCCGGGCGCGGGCGCGATGGCGCCCGAAGCCGGAGCGGCGCACTAATCAGGAACGATATGGTTTCGAGACGAAATTTTTTGCGCGGCACGACGGCGGTAACCGCTGCCGTCACTGCTGCATCGGTCAGCAAGGTCGCGATGGCTGCACTGCCCGAGCCGGTGCTGCAAACCAAGGCCGACACGATGCCGCCGCTCGCACCGTCGAGCGGGCGCCCCTACACCCCGGTCGTCACGTTGAACGGCTGGACGCTGCCGTGGCGCATGAACGCCGGCGTCAAGGAGTTTCATCTGGTGGCCGAGCCGGTGGTACGCGAGATGGCGCCGGGCATGAAGGCGCATCTGTGGGGCTACAACGGACAGTCGCCGGGCCCGACGATCGAAGTCGTCGAAGGCGACCGCGTGCGCATCTTCGTCACCAACAAGCTGCCTGAGCACACCAGCATTCACTGGCACGGTCAGCGCCTGCCGAACGGCATGGACGGCGTGGTGGGTTTGAATCAGAAAGCCATTCCGGCCGGCAAGACGTTCGTCTACGAGTTCGTCGCGCGCCGTCCGGGTACCGTCATGTATCACCCGCACGCCGACGAGATGGTGCAGATGGCGATGGGCATGATGGGTTTCTGGGTAACGCACCCGCGAGCGAAGAACCCGCTGATCGATGAGGTCGACCGCGACTTCGTGTTCCTGCTCAACAACTACGACATCGAGCCCGGCAGTGCCACGCCGAAAATCATGACGATGCTCGATTTCAACCTGTTCAACTTCAATAGCCGTGTATTCCCTGGCATCGATTCGATGAACGTGCGCAAGAACGACAAGGTGCGCATTCGCATCGGCAACCTGACGATGACGAATCATCCGATTCATCTGCACGGCCACGAGTTTCTGATCACCGGCACCGACGGCGGCCCGACGTCCAAATCGACCCGCTGGTACGAAGTCACGACCGACGTTGCGGTCGGCCAGATGCGGCAGATCGAATTTCTGGCCGACGAAGAAGGCGACTGGGCATTTCATTGCCACAAGAGCCATCACACGATGAACGCGATGGGGCACGACGTGCCGACGATGATCGGCGTCGATCATCGCGGTGTTGCAAAGGCAGTGACGAAGCTGATCCCGGACTACATGGTGATGGGCGAGCGCGGCATGGCCGACATGGCCGAGATGGAGATGCCGCTGCCCGACAACACCGCCGCGATGATGACCGGCACCGGCCCCTTCGGCGCAGTGGGCATGGGCGGCATGTTCAGCGTTGTCAAGGTGCGCAAGGACCTTCAACGCGGTGACTACAAGGACCCCGGCTGGTACCAGCACCCGCCAGGCACCGTGGCCTATGAATTCACCGGCGCCTTGCCAGACCCGGCGCGCTTCAAGGCAGACGCAAGCCCGGGGCCCGGCTCGATGCCGCCGTTGTCCAAACCCGCCCAGGACATCGAGGTCAAGGTGCGTAAGCCCACGG
>JBGSWY010000193.1:0-2630 GCA_041751715.1 Burkholderiaceae bacterium | reverse complement strand
AGAGCAGGATTAGTGATGGGCGTGATGCCGTTGCCGGGATAGAACGGGCTGGCCGGCGACATCGTCAATCCCCCTTCCGGCGAGGGCGCAATCCGCGTGCGTACCGTGTTCTGCGAATGAAAGTACTCCAGGTACGCGGTGTGATTTGCCCCTAGGGCAAGCGAGCCGCGCAGAAAGCCGGATATCTGCTCCTGGTTGGGAATCACGTAGGTGAAAACTTGCGTATCCGCCCCGCAACGATTCGTCCCCAGGCCGACCTGAGGGTCCGGCGCCAGGATCGACAATGGGGGGGCGCAGCCGGGCAGCGTGGGATTGGTATTGCTGACCGTGGTCACGGCGGGGGTACCGACCGCTTGGCTGTAGTTGGCCGGGAAGGTGGTCGGGCTCAACCCGTTGAAGCCCCGCTCCGGCTGGTAGGAAGACTTCATGAAGTCTCGCTCGATGCCGCCCATCGGCTCCTGTTTGCGATAGTTCAGGCTGCCGTAAACGTTCCAGCCCTGACTGGCCAGGCTGCCCCAGCCGCCAAGCAGGCTGGTGTTGTAAATCTCACCGCCGGATTCCTGCGGAATCTGCGCCTCCGCGCTAACGGTGACGCCCTGATACTCGCGGCGCGTAATGAAGTTAATGACGCCGGCGATGGCGTCCGTACCGTAGGTGGCGGAGGCGCCGTCCGGCAGGGTTTCAATGCGCTGCACGGCGGCCAGCGGCAACGTGTTCAAGTCGACCGCAACGCTCGAAAACGGGTTGCTGACGACGCGCTTGCCGTTGAGCAGGACCAGGGTGCGTTGCGGGCCTAGTGAACGCAGGTCGGCGTACGAAGCCGCGCCGTTGGTGCCGCTCACGGAGCCGGATGTCACCGTGCCGCCTTGCGCCTGCGTGATGTACTTCACGGCCTGTTCGGCGTTGGTAACGCCCGCCTTCTGAAGCTCGTCAATGTTGATCGTGACGACCGGCAGCGCCGTTTCGCCTTCGATTCGCCGGATCAGCGAGCCGGTGATCTCGACGCGTTCCAGCGTTTGCGCCGGTGGCGTTGTCTGCGCCAGAACATCTGGCGCTAGTCCTACAAGGCCAGCGCTGAATGCTGCGCTCACCGCAAGGCTGAGTTTGGTTCGTTTCAACATCTGTGGTTGCCCCCGAGCAAGAGTGAGTTAACGCTTACCTGAATCCGCTTTCGCAACCGCCACAGAGAGAAACCCACGAACAAGACGCAGGCTTCCCGGCGGATAACGATTGATTCGGATGAAATCTCAGGCGTGCGAACGGGCCGATTCTCAACGTCGCGTCACGCTAATGCAACAAACTGCAACGCGTCGGAACTTGCGTGTTGTATCGAACACACACGACGGACGCGCCGTGCACGCGCCGCGTCTATGGCGCGACGCAATATGAAGGCAAACCTTCGGGGTAACCCTTCCATGCATTGCGAACCCGCGGCACTGCTGCGAGCAGAGCCTGCGTGTAAGGATGCTGCGGACGGTCCAGCACATCGTCTGCCGCGCCTGCTTCGATGATCTTGCCGTCCTTCATCACCGCAATGTCGTGTGCGAGGTACTCGACGACGCCGAAGTTATGCGTGATGAACAGGTACGCAACGCCCAGCTCGTCCTGCAACTGCCGCAACAGGTTGAGAATCTGCGCCTGCACCGAGACATCCAGCGCCGACGTCGGCTCGTCGCAGATGATCAACCGCGGTTCAACCGCCAGCGCGCGCGCGATGGCAAGTCGCTGCCGCTGCCCGCCGGAAAATTCGTGCGGATAGCGATCCACCGCGTCGGCGCGCAGGCCCACCTTGTCTAGAAGTGAAGCGATTTCTGCGCGGCGTTGTGCCGCATCGACCTCGACCCGCAATGCGACGATGCCTTCTTCGAGTATTTCTGACACGCGCATGCGCGGATTCAATGATGCAAACGGGTCCTGAAAGATGATCTGCATCTTGCGCCGCGCCTGATGCAACGCTTCACCCTCCAGTGTCTCGAGCGATTGGCCGTCGAGCCGTGCCTCGCCCGTGATGTGCGCCGAGCCGCGCAACAATTGCAGCAGTGCCTTGCCGGTGGTGGTCTTGCCGCATCCGGATTCGCCAACCAGTGCCAGTGTGCGGCCGGCCGCCAGAGTGAACGAGATACCGTCCACTGCCTTCACGTAACCGGCGGTGCGCTTCAACAGGCCTTTGCGAATCGGGAAATGCACCCGGTAGTCGCGCACCTCCAGCAAGGGTGCGTTGGATGACAAAGACGGTGCCGCGCGGATGTCCGGCGCGTCGTCCAGCGCTGGTGAATGGCTGGCAGGCGCGGGACGTGCGCTGGCAGCGGGCCCGTCGTCTTCTCTACCGTCCCTATATAGAACGCACCGGACCAGATGGTCAGCCATCGGACTGAATAGCGGAGGCGGAGCGGCGACACACTCAGCGTGTACATAAGGGCAGCGATCGGCAAAACGGCAGCCATGGAACGGCTGATTCAGCGCCGGCACCGTGCCGGGAATCGCGGCCAGTCGCGCGCCGCGTTTCTCGCTATCGGGCAACGCGGCCAGAAGCAATTGCGCATACGGGTGCAGCGGCCGCGCAAAAAACTCCGGCGTCTCGGCGACTTCGACGATCTGGCCGGCGTACATCAGCGCGATGCGCTGTGCGA
>JBGSWY010000192.1:0-6121 GCA_041751715.1 Burkholderiaceae bacterium | reverse complement strand
ACCACCGCGGGACCGTCGGCGTTCACCGGTAGCCGCACGCTGCGCGGCATCGATTTCCGCCGCGGCGCCGAAAGCGAAGGTCGAGTCGTGGTCGATCTGTCCGACCCGAACACCAACGTCGATATCCGGCAGCAGGGCAACAGCGTCATCGTCGATTTCCAGAACACCACGTTGCCCGACACATTGAAGCGCCGGCTCGACGTATCCGACTTCGCGACGCCGGTAGCGCAGGTCACGGCCAGCCAGCAGGGGAACAACGCCCGCCTGGTGGTCGAGCCGCGCGGCGTGTGGGAGCACAACGCCTATCAAAGCGACACGCGCTTCGTGCTCGAAGTGCGACCGGTACGAGAAGATCCGACGCGTCTATTTCAGGGCACGCGCCAGGGGTATCAGGGCGAGCGCCTGTCGCTGAATTTCCAGAACGTCGATGTACGTTCGCTGCTGCAGGTGATCGCAGATTTCACCAATCTGAACATCATCACCAGCGACTCGGTCGGCGGCACGATTACTTTGCGGCTGAAAGACGTTCCCTGGGACCAGGCGCTTGACATCATCCTGCAAAGCAAGGGCTTGGACATGCGCAAGAACGGCAACGTGGTGCTGGTCGCGCCACGTGACGAGATTGCCGCCAAGGAAAAGCTCGAGCTCGAATCGCGCAATCAGATTGCCGATCTGGAGCCGTTGCGTTCGGAAGCGTTTGTCGTCAACTATCAAAAGGCCGAGGACGTCCGCAAGCTTTTGAGCGATGAAAAGCAGCGTTTGATCTCCAAGCGCGGCAGCGTGGCGGTCGATCCGCGCACGAACCAGATTTTCGTGCAGGACACGACTGCGCGGCTGGAAGACGTGCGCAGGCTGCTCCAGCGGATCGATATTCCTGTGCCGCAGGTGCTTATCGAGGCGCGCATCGTGGAGGCGGATGATCGTTTCAGTCGTAACCTGGGCGTGCGATTCGGCTACGGGCGAGTGACTAATGAAGTCGCAGTGGGAGGACAGAATGTGTTGCCAACGTTGCCAGGCGCGGGCGGCATCGGTGGAGGGGGAGGCGTTGTCGGCGGGGTCAGCGTGATCAACTCGAACAACGTCAACCTTCCGGCAGCGGGTATCGGAGGCTTTAATCCGGGCTCCTTCAACCTTACGCTGTTCAATAGCGCCCTGACTCGACTGATCAATCTCGAACTCAATGCACTGGAAGCCGATGGTCGCGGCAAGATCATCTCGAGCCCGCGTGTCGTCACGGCGGACAAGGTCAAGGCGGTGATCGAGCAGGGAACGGAGATCCCATACCAGCAGGCAACGTCGAGCGGCGCGACGTCGGTCGCCTTCCGCAAGGCGGTTCTTAAGCTCGAAGTGACACCGCAAATCACGCCGGAAGGCGCGATTTTCCTGGACGTGCGAGTCAACAAGGACAGCCGGGGCATCGAGACGTCGGCCGGACCGGCGATCGATACGAAGAACGTGCAGACGCAAGTGCTGGTTGAAAACGGTGGCACGGTCGTGCTGGGCGGCATCTACGAGCAGCAGGATCGCACTACCGTAACCAAGATTCCGTTTCTCGGCGATCTGCCGGTCGTCGGCATTCTGTTCAAGAACACTGCCTCGATCAACGATCGCACCGAATTGATCATCTTCATCACGCCGCGCGTTCTGTCAGAAAGAGTAAGCGCGGCAATGCGTTAAAGATCAAGCTTGTAAAAAGGGCCGCGCGTGCGGCCCTTTTCATTTGTTGTCAGTAGGCTGAAGCCATGGTGAACGACCCGAGGTCAGTGTTTCTGATCGGCATGATGGGCGCCGGTAAATCGACGGTCGGACGCTTACTGGCCCAGCAATTGAATCTCCAGTTTGTCGACGCCGATCGCGAGATGGAAGCTCGTAGCGGCGTGCCGATACCGACTATTTTCGATGTCGAGGGAGAAGCCGGGTTTCGCCGACGCGAAATCGGACTTCTCGATGAGCTGTCGCAACGGGCCGGCATCGTCCTGGCGACCGGTGGCGGCGCGGTGCTGGACAGCGCAATGGCGGACGCGCTACGGCGGCGGGGCCTGGTCATTTATCTGCGCGCGAGCGCCGATGAAATTTTTCGCCGCACGCGCAATGATCGCTCGCGGCCGCTATTGCAGACGGAAGATCCGCGCGCGCGCATCGATCAACTGCTGACCGACCGCGAGCCGTTGTATGAGAAGGCGGCGCATCTCGTTTTTCAGTCGGCGGCGTCGAACCCGCGGCGACTGGTAACGCGGCTGTTGGAACATCCGCAACTGAAAGCCCTCGCGTCGCGGAACTCCTGATCCGGCGAGCTTGATGGCCTGCCGCACTTACACTTGCGCGCATGCGCAGCATCATCGTCAGTCTTGGCCAGCGTTCATATCCGATTCATATCGGTCCTGGTTTGCTGGGTCGGTTGCACGAGTTCGTATCACCGCTGACGCCGACTTCGATCGTTATCGTCACCAATGACGTGGTCGCCCGGCTTTATGCGCATCGAGTTCAGCAAGCGTTGGCCGACGTGGCGGCAGCGACGATCGTCGAATTGTCCGACGGTGAACAGCACAAGCAATGGGATAGCGTCGCCCATATCGTCGATGCGATGGTACGTGCGCGCGTTGATCGACGCGGCGTGATTATCGCGCTCGGTGGCGGCGTGGTCGGTGACATTGCGGGCTTTGCAGCGTCGGTCTACATGCGTGGCGTGCGCCATGTGCAGGTGCCGACCACGTTGCTCGCACAAGTCGACTCGTCGGTCGGCGGCAAGACGGGTATCAATCATCCCGGCGGCAAGAACCTGATCGGCGCTTTTCACCAACCGGCCGCGGTCATCAGCGACACCGATACGTTAAAGACGCTACCGCCGCGGCAACTGTCGGCCGGACTGGCCGAAGTGCTCAAGCATGGCCTGCTGGCGGACGCCGACTATTTTGAGCGGATGAACGTAGCCATCGAATCCCTGCGCGCGGGCGATGCAGCGGCGCTGACCGACGCCATTGCACGGTCGTGCGAAATCAAGGCTTCGATCGTCGCGCGCGATGAAACGGAAGCAGGCGAGCGGGCGCTGCTCAACCTGGGCCATACATTTGGTCACGCAATTGAAGCGATGACCGGCTACTCGCGCTGGTTGCACGGCGAAGCGGTCGGCTGCGGGCTCGTGCTCGCTGCGCAGCTCTCACACGCTCTCGGACTGCTGGCGGCTTCAGATGTGCAACAGATCGTGGCCACGGTGGCGCGCGCCGGACTGCCAACGCGCGTGGAAGGCTTGTCAGCGCTGGATGCGATCGAAACGATGCGCGGCGACAAAAAGGCGGACGCTGGTGCGACACGCTTTATCGTGCTTGAACGGATCGGCAGGGCGTCGCAAGGTACGGTGCCGCAACCGGTCTTGCTCGAGACGCTGAGGGCAGGCGGGTTTGTATGAGCTCGGCGCTCGCGCCGTATGCCGCGCAACCGGATCGATCGCGCGGGCGCCGCTATACCGAGCCCGCGCCTGTTTCGCGCACGGAGTTTCAGCGCGATCGCGATCGCATCATTCATTCGACTGCGTTTCGCCGGCTGGAATACAAAACGCAAGTTTTCGTCAATCATGAAGGCGACCTGTTTCGAACTCGGCTGACGCATTCGCTTGAGGTGGCACAGATCGCCCGGGCGGTCGCGCGCAATCTGCGCTTGAACGAAGACCTAATCGAGGCGATCGCGCTGGCGCATGACCTTGGCCATACTCCGTTCGGGCATGCGGGGCAGGATGCTCTGAATGAATGCATGAAGCCCTACGGCGGCTTCGAGCACAATTTGCAGTCGTTGCGCGTAGTCGACGAACTCGAGGAGCGCTATGGCGCGTTCAATGGTCTGAACCTGACCTTTGAAACGCGCGAAGGCGTTCTAAAGCACTGCTCGATTAAACAAGCGCGCACTTTGGGCGATGTCGGCCAACGTTTTCTTGAGAGGCAGCAGCCTGGCCTGGAGGCCCAGATCGCAAACCTCGCCGACGAGATCGCGTACAACAATCACGATATCGACGATGGACTGCGTTCCGGCCTGTTGGATTTGGCGCAACTCGAACGCGTACCGTTGTTCGCGCGTCATTCGAGTGTCGTCAGGGCGGAGTATCCGGCGCTAGCCGAGCGGCGGATGGTTCATGAAACGGTCAGGCGAATGATCAACACGCTGATCGTCGATCTGACCGGCGAGGCCGGCAGACGGATCGCCCAGGCGTCGCCCTCGAATACCGACGACGTACGTGCAGTCAAGCCCCTCGCGGCCTTTTCGGCCGGGGTGCGCCGCGAAGCCGATGAGCTGAAGTCGTTCCTGCATGACAACTTGTACCGGCACTATCGCGTCATGCGAATGACAGCCAAGGCGCGCCGGATCGTGGACGATTTGTTCACAGCCTTTCTTTCCGAGCCAAAACTCCTGCCGGTCGATCACCAAATGCGCGCCGAAACCGACGCCCCGCGTGCGATCGCCGACTACGTCGCCGGCATGACCGATCGCTACGCCATCAAGGAGCATCAGCGCCTTTTCGCCATTGACACCTAAAATCGGGGTCTGACCCCGATTTTGGGAGATTTTCATATGGCGCGATTGCCGCGCTTGTCTGTCGCCGGGTATCCGCATCATGTCATCCAGCGGGGGAACGACCGGCAGGCGATTTTCGCCGATGCGTCCGATCTAACGCGGTATCTGGATGCCTTGCGGACCGTCGCCGCAGAGCATGAATTGTCGGTTCACGCTTACGTGCTGATGCCGAATCATGTGCACCTGTTGTTGACGCCGACCGACGCGCGCGCCATCGGCGCAGCGATGCAGGCGATTGGCCGTCGCTACGTCCGCTGGTTCAATGATCGACACTCGCGCACCGGTGCGCTGTTCGAAGGCCGATATCGGTCTACCGTCGTCGAAGCGGACCGCTATCTGATGGCGTGCATGCGCTATATCGAGCTAAATCCGGTCCGCACATTGTTGGTCGCAGCTCCCGAGCACTACGAATGGTCCAGTTACCGTCACCACACGGGCCTGGCGACGGATGATTTGATCAGCGATCACGCGCTTTACTGGCAACTTGGAAACACGCCGTTTGCTCGGCAGGCAGAGTACCGTAGCCTGTTCGAGCACCATGCTACTGCCGGTGAAATCGATCTGATCAGGCAATCGACCCACGGCGGGTGGGCCCTCGGAACCCACAACTTCGCGCTGCGGTTAGGACGTGCGTCGCCCCGGCGGTCCGAACGACGGCTTCCGGGGCGCCCAAAAGCTGCAGGCCACTCTGCCCCCAATAAATAGCGCCACTCGATGTGTCCGAAAGAATCGGGGTCTGACCCCGATTCTTGTGGTTGTCGGGAGTGGTGCAACGCAGTAAAGTCAGTCCTGACACAAGGGGCAGGGATGCGCGCGCACGAGATGGGCAAGGCTGTTGATCACGCTAGTCAACATGGGTTGTATTCGGCGGCGCACGAGCACGACTCCTGCGGCGTCGGCTTTGTAGCGGACATCAAGGGTCGAGCCAGTCATGCGCTGGTCCAGCAGGCGCTGTTGATCCTGCGCAACCTCAATCACCGCGGCGCGGTCGGCGCCGACCCGCTGTGCGGCGATGGCGCCGGCATCCTGATTCAGATTCCCGATGCGTTGTATCGCGACGAACTTGGCAGGCAGGACATTGATTTGCCTCCGCGGGGTGAATACGGCGTTGGCATGATCTTTTTGCCGCGCGAACACGCGTCGCGGCTGGCCTGCGAACAGGAGCTTGAGCGCACGGTGCGCGCCGAGGGTCAGACGGTGCTCGGCTGGCGCGACGTGCCAGTGGACCGCGAGATGCCGATGTCACCGCTGGTCAAGGACCGTGAACCCGTCATCCGGCAGATCTTCATCGGCCGCGGCGCCGATGTGATGGTGCCGGATGCGCTCGAGCGCAAGCTCTATGTGATTCGCAAGACCGCGAGCCACAAGATTCAGGCGCTGAGGCTGAAGCACGGCAAGGAGTACTTCGTGCCGTCTATGTCGACGCGTACTGTTGTTTACAAGGGCCTGTTGCTGGCCGATCAGGTCGGCCGGTACTACCGCGATCTCGCCGATCCGCGCGTGGTCACTGCCATCGCGCTGGTGCACCAGCGCTTCTCGACGAACACGTTCCCTTCAT
>JBGSWY010000191.1:0-8188 GCA_041751715.1 Burkholderiaceae bacterium | reverse complement strand
ACCATCATTGCGTCGCAAGCGGTGATCTCGGGCGCGTTTTCGATCACGAGCCAGGCCATCAAGCTCGGTTATCTGCCGCGCATGCAGGTTGAGTTCACCTCCAGAACCGAATCGGGCCAGATCTACGTTCCGCTGGTGAATTTCTTGTTGCTGGTGGTGGTGATGGTGCTGGTGATCGGCTTCCGCACCTCGTCCAATCTTGCCGCGGCCTATGGGGTGGCGGTAGCGAGCACGATGGTGGTGACGACGCTCGGCGTGATCCTGGTAGCGCGCTTCAAGTGGTTCTGGCCACCGTCGAAGGTGCTGCTGGTTTTCATCCCGCTGCTGGCGCTGGACGCCGTGTTCCTCGCCGCCAATAGCGTAAAGATTCCCAATGGTGGCTGGTTTCCGATCGCGTTTGCCGCAGCGCTTTACCTTATTTTTGCGACATGGAAGCGCGGCCGCTCGCTGATGAATCAGCAGCTGAAGCAAAGCGGGATCGAGCTGCAGCCGTTCCTGAAGAGCCTGTCGATCTACCCGCCGCAACGGGTCGAAGGCACTGCCGTGTTCATGACACTGGAACCCGGCTACGTTCCGCATGCACTGCTGCACAACCTGAAGCACAACCGCGTAATGCACGAGCGGGTGGTGTTCTTGACGGCGATCAGCCGCACCATTCCGCATGTCGATCCGGTCGATATGACCGAAATACAGGACCTGGGCGACGGCTGCTATGCCGTCAAGGTGCGGCTTGGATTTCAGGATCCATATGACGTCACGGTTTTCCTTGGAGTACTGGCGCGGCAGCACGACTTCGAATTGATTGCCGCCGAAACTTCATTCTTCCTGTCGCGACAAGCGGTCGTCATCGGCGGCAAAAGCACGATGGCAAGATGGCGCCGCCGCATGTTCGGCTGGATGCTGCGCAACGCACAGCCGGCGTCGGACTTCTTCCGCATTCCGCCCAATCGGGCGATCGAGATCGGAACCCAAGTCGTTCTCTGATCGATAGCGCTAACTGCGACAATCGCGGCATGCAGGTGGAGCCGTTCCTGATCGAGCCGCAGCGGGCACGCGATCGCCCGCAAGTCATCGAATTGCTGCAGCGAGCCGAGCTGGTGGATCACGATCTGCAGGCGGGTCGTGCGCCGGTCGACTTTCTGGTGATGCGTGAAGTGGGGCAGGTCGTGGGCGCGATCGGTTTGCAGAACGCAGACGGCGCGGGGCTGTTGCGTTCGCTCGTCGTCATGCCTTCGCTGCACCGGCAAGGTCGCGGCGCGGCGCTGGTTGCTGCCGTCGAACGACTGGCCACTCGGCGCGGCATCGATGACATGTATTTGCTGACTACCCGCGCACCGGCGTTCTTTGCGCTGCTCGACTATCTGCGGGTCGATCGTGTGAGCGTGCCGCCTGCCGTGCAACAAACGGCGCAGTTCGCGTCGCTATGCCCGGCGTCAGCCGTGTGCATGCACAAAAGGCTCAGGTTCCCGGCGTAACTGCGACGTTCGTTCGATTGCCCCGAGGTACCCGGAGTGTCATGCTTGTCGAAAGCTCTCAACGGGAGAGGGGCTGATGGCACAGAGTAGTCGTCCGGTATCGACGATGCCGGTGTGGGCGGGTGTTGCCGCCGGTTTTGGGGTCAGCGCCGCACCCTGGTTCGTGGCGCCTGTCGTTGCAGTTGCGTAGTACGGTCGAGCGGCCCAAATAAAAGCGGCCGGCGGCAGGGCTTGTTCCCCGCCGCCGGCCGCAGCAGACACACCAGTTCAGCGAACCAGCGCAACCTGCTCGGGGGCCCGATATCCGGCGGTGGCCGTTGCTGGAAGACGCTCGGCAACGATCTCGACCGCTTCCAGCTTAATGATGGGTGCCGCGATCGCCTGCTGCACGCTTGGGCCGGCAGCAAATTCCTGGAGCCCGATCACCGCTGCCAGCGCCAGTGCGCTGACGGTCATGCCGAAGAACAATGTGGTTTCGAATTTCGTGATCATGGCCTGCTCCTCAGTGTTTAAGCCTGCCCCGGACTTGATCCGGGGTCGATGAGCGAACTGTAGGGAGTTGCGCCATCACGAGCCATGCGTTTGCGATGAAGTGCACGAAAGCCGGTGTGGATTGCATTTTGTAGGGGTAGACGGAGACGAAACGGGCGCCAGGGCGACGAAGCGCGCCACCGAAGGCTGCGTCGCACATAGACTCTTCCGTCGCAATCTCGCGCTGAACCTCGACCGGCGGACAGTACATACCGAGTGGCCCACAGCGGTGCTGCGCGTCGTTCAACGCATCCGCAGGGTGACGTTTCAGCGACAGCGAGACCCTGTGCCGTCAGCCTGGCACAGGCTGCATGCAGCAGCGCCGGGGCGACGCCGCGCTGTGCGCCTAGCTCGCTTCGCCGCGCTTCATCTTCATCCGCTCAGCCGCGATTCGGCTTCGGTGCTTCCATAGTGACAACTGCGCACGCCTTTGCAGCGGCGTTAATGTCTCGCGGCGAACCTCGCGCAGCATCTTCTGGTAGTTGGCGAGCCTATCGACGGCAATGCCGGCGCGCACCGCGCAGCCGGGTTCGTCCCGGTGACGACAGTCGCGAAAATGACATTGCCCGGCCAGCGTCTGGATGTCGTCGAAAGCCGACGCCAGGTCGTCTTCATCAATGTCGGGCTGCAGCCCGCGCAACCCCGGCGTATCGATAACGCAGCCGCCGCCGGGCAACAGATGCAGCGAGCGCGATGTCGTGGTGTGCCGGCCGCGGCTATCGTCCTCGCGCACGGCGCCGGTTGACTGCTCCTGCACGCCGAGCAGCGTATTGGTCAGGGTCGACTTGCCGGCGCCCGACGATCCAAGCACAACGATGGTCTGGCCGGCGTCCAGATACGGCGCCAGCTCGATCGCGGTCGCCACCGCGCGCGCATCGACCGCGTGCACGGTAAGGTCGCGCGGCAACCGTTCGCGAAATGCGTCGAGACGGGCATCGACATCAGTGCACAAGTCCTTCTTCGTTAAAACCACGATCGACCAGATGCCGGCCGGTTTGACCATCGCCAGATAGCGTTCGAGCCGGCGCAGATTGAAGTCGCCATCGAGTCCCATCGTCAGCATCGCTGTGTTGACATTGCTGACCAGCGATTGACGCGCGCCGGATGAATTGCGCCGCACGATCTGCGTCAGCGGCGCCATTCGGTCATGCACCCAGCATGCACCGTGGTCGTCGCGTTGAACGAGCACCCAGTCGCCTACGGCTAAGGCATCACCCGCGTCGACCAGCGCACGCTGCAAGCCCGGCAAAAGCCGAGCCGAATGCTCGTCGACGCCATCGGCAGCCCGCACTGTTTCGCGATGCACTTCGAACACGCGCATCGGTGATCCCGATGCATTGCGTAGCGCCGTCATCGCCTGCGCCACGGCCGGCGTAAAACCGATCGGCCGCAGCCGATCCATCGAACTTGTATCCATGTTTTCCGAGTCCTTCAGGACAATGCGCAAGACTGCGCGAACAAACGCGCAGCGTCGTTATCAACAGGAAGTGTCGCGGCCGCTTGATGCGGCGCAGGAATCGGAAAACCGAGTCAGCGCGTGTGCGGCCGACTAATGAGCAGTCTCTGGCTTTCTCATGGTGGCCTCCTAAGATTGAAGGCGCTCGGTCGAGCGAGGAACGGGAGCATCGCGCAAAGCGGTGGTCGCGTCAACGCAGTTGGTGGTCGTACGCTAATTGCTCTATGGTCCGGATGCTTCGAACGCTTGCACTCGGTACGGTGTTCTCCGCAATGGCAGTCGCTGCGCAAAGCGCTGACAAAGTAAACGTTTGGGTCCAGTTGACCGAGCCAGCGCTTGCTTCGCGCGCGAGCGAACCGGACGCAATTCAGAAGCAACAGCAGGAAGTGCTCGCCCGGCTGCAAGCGCTGGGCGCGGTCGAATTGGGGCGCGTGCGTCACGCGCTCAATGCGCTCGCAGTGTCGATTGAGGCGAGCAAACTGCCGGAAGTCAAACGCATCCCGGGCGTGCGATCGGTGTCACCAGTGCAGCATATCGACCGCGGCCCGCCGGTACCGCCGGTGCGCTAACCGCATCGCAACATCGCGTTGCACTGCGGCGACTGTCGCGAAAACGCGATGGACAGCAGTTCGTCGCCGATATGTCTTTACAGCGTTACATTCTCGCGCATAAATTTCGCGCTCGTAATAAGACAATCCCCAGGAGGAGTTCAATGAAGCGCATCGCGATGCTGATCGCGTTCGCGGCACTGCTAAACGCGTGCGGCGGCGGATCGGATCAAGCCGAGCCACAAGCTACGGCCAGCAGCCAGGGCAACACAACACTCACCACTGCGCGCACCTCGGCGGCGGGCTCGATGATCGCCGGCGCCAGCGATGTCAACAGTGCGGGATCCCTCCGCCCGATCGAATTCGGTGTCGTATCGGTCGATCGGATCAACTCTTCATTGCGCGCGGTCAATGGATCGATCGAAGTGTGGGTCGAGCTTGAGCAATCTCCAGCCGCAGTGCGACAAGGCGCACGCATCGAAGCCTCCGGCGCCAAGCTGGCGGCGGGCGAATCCAACGCCGCACTGGCCGCCGTTGACGCCGAACAATTAGCCACAATGAATTTGCTCGCCAGTGTCGGCGCCCAGGTCATTGGCCGTGTCAGGTTGGCACATAACGCGATCGCAGTCAGAGTGGACGCGTCGCAACTGGCGGCAATTTCGTCGATCACCAATGTGGTGGCGGTCGAGCCGGTGATCAACCCGGTGATCGCACTGGCCGAGACCGTGCCTTATGTCGGCGCGGCTGCCGCGCAAGCGGTTGGCAAGGATGGCCGCGGCACGCGCATCGCGATTCTTGATTCCGGTATCGATTACACGCATGCCGCGTTCGGCGGCCCCGGCACGCTTGCCGCGTACGTGGCAGCGGCCGGTGTGAACCCGACCAACCCCGCAACTCCGACACCCGATCCACGCGCAACTGCGCTGGACGGTTTGTTTCCGACCGAGAAAGTGATTGGCGGCTACGACTTCGTCGGCGAAGCGTGGCCGTTCGGTCCGCTCGCGCCGGATCCTGATCCGATCGACCGCCAGGGGCATGGAACGTCGGTCGGGCATATCGCAGCCGGCATCGGCGGGGTTGCCCCCGGCGCATCGCTTTATGCAGTGAAGGTTTGCAGCCCGGTTTCAACCAGCTGCAGCGGCGTGGCTCTATTAATGGGCATCGATTTCGCGCTCGATCCTAACGGCGACGGCGATATCGGCGATGCGGTTGACGTCATCAACATGTCGCTCGGCGCCGCCTATGGGCAAATCGAGAACACATTGGCCGAGGCGTCGAGCAATGCGTCGCGTGCCGGCGTGGTGGTGGTGGCAGCAGCCGGCAACAATGCCGATCATCCCTACATCGTTTCTTCGCCGTCGATTGCGGCCGAGGCGATCAGTGTGGCGCAAACGCAGATTCCGAGCGCGCTGGCGCGCTTTGCCGAGCTGACCGTCACGCCGCCACCGGTCGGTCAACCTAATCCGAATACCAATCTAGGCATTCAGGAGTGGGCGCTGCCATCGACCTCACCGACGGCGGGGCAACTGGTCTATGTCGGTCGTGGGTGTCCGGCAGGCTCAGGTGTACCCGTTGACGATCCGTATCTGAACGGGCCGGTTGCCGGCAGCATCCTGCTGATCGATCGCGGTGTGTGCGCGGCGAGCCTGAAGACTGATCGCGCGGCCAATGCCGGCGCGGTCGGCGTCATCATTGTCGACAACGTGCCGTCGGCCACGCCGCCCGTTTTCTCCTTCGGCGGCGGCGACGACACCCTGGTGCCGACGGTGACGGTGACACAAGCCTATGGCAACGCGGTAAAAGCGGTGCTCGCCACCGGTGTTCGCGTCGACGCGAGTTTCCGGCTGACCGGGGAAGTCCCGCTGGTCGGCGGCGTCGTGGCCAGTTCAGCGCGCGGCCCGGCGATCAATCGCGTGACGATCAAGCCCGAGATCGGCGCACCTGGCGCGTCGCTCGCAGCCGTCGTCGGCAGCGGCACGGCAGTCGGCCGCTTCGGTGGCACGTCCGGCGCCACGCCGGTCGTCGCAGGTGCAGCAGCGATCATGAAGCAAGTGCATCCGACCCGCTCGCCGATGATCATCAAGGCGCTGCTGATGAACAGTGCGGAAACCAATATCCGCACTAATCCGGCAGCCGGCCCTGAGCTGGCGCCGATCACGCGCATCGGCGCCGGTGAGCTGCGTGTCGACCGCGCGCTCGCGCTCGAAGCCGCCGCCTTTGTGCCGCGCGATAAGTCAGCCGCGATCTCGTTCGGCTTTCACACGGTGTCGATTTTCGCCGTGGTCGAGCGCGAAGTGCGAGTCGTCAACCTGAGCCGCAGAAGCAAGACGTTCAACATCGCGTCGAGCTTCCGCTTTGCGGACGACGAGGCAAGCGGCGCTGTGGCGCTGTCGATGCCCGCATCGATCACCGTGGGCCCGCGCGATGCGGCCACCTTCACGGTCAAGATGACGATCGATCCGAGAAAACTGCCCGAGTGGACCATGATCGACGGCAATATCTCGGGTTCCGGGCCGGAGTTAACCGGGCTGGAATACGACGGTTACGTGACGTTGAACTCGGGCACCGACACGCTCTCGCTGCCGTGGCACGTACTGCCGCGGCGCGCAGCGGGCGTGTTGACGGTGCCGCGCTCGAGCGTGGCGGGCAATCCGCTGCTGTTGCTCAATCTGAGCGTGACCGATGGTGTGGCCGATGTATTCGCGCTGACGGGCGTCAGCCCACGCGCTGACCGCGGCGAGCTGCCCGCGCCCGGCGACGGCTTTGCCTTCATCGATCTTCGCGCAGTGGGTGTCCGTCGGATTCCGGACGTTCCGGGGCTCGGGCCGACGGTGCAATTCGCCGTCAACACGTTCGGCGCCCGTTCGCATCCGAACTATCCGGCCGAGTTCGCGATCAGGATCGACGCCAACCGCGACGGCACAGATGACTACGAGATCTTTAACTCGGAACTGGGCGGCTTCGGAGTCACCGGGCAGAGCGTGGCATTCGTGGCGAATCTATCGACGCCCACGGTACCGGCGCGCGGCTTTTTCTTCACCGGAGGTGGGCTCAATACCGGCAACATGATCTTCACGTTGCCGCTGTTTCTGCTGGCGCCCACAGCGCCGGCGACCGGGCCCAGCGTCACGCTCGATCAGCCGTTTAACTTCCAGGTGCGCGCGGTAGATAACTACTTTACCGGCGCAATCACCGATCAGATCGGCGTGATGACGCACACGTTGGCCACGCCGCGCTTTGCGGCTTCGGCCGACGTGATCGAGGTCGATGCCGGTACGGCAGGGCTGTTGGGCACCAGTGCTCCGGCGGGTGGCGCGAAAGCATCGCCATCACAATTAGGGCTGCTGATGATCTACACGGCAGCGGAGCTGGGGAGAGAGGCGGACGTTATTCGCCTGCGCGAACGGCGACGCTAGAGCGCCGACGCCAAGTGCGAACGGCCGCCATTGCGCGGCCGTTTTTTTTGCATTCAGAATGCACCCCATGGCGCCGATACTCATTCCGTACGAACTGCGCGAAGACGAAATCGAACTGCTCGCGATCCGCGCGCAGGGCGCCGGCGGGCAGAACGTCAACAAGGTCTCGAACGCGGTGCATTTGCGCTTCGACATTCGTGCATCTTCGCTGCCGGACGAGCTCAAGCAGCGGCTGCTCGGGAAGCGCGATCAGCGCATCAGCGATGATGGTGTGGTCGTGATCAAGGCGCAGACGTTTCGCAGCCTCGAGAAGAATCGCGCAGATGCCGTGGCGCGGCTCGACTCTATGGTGGCCGCTGCCGCCACGGTCCCGCGCACGCGCCGGCCGACCAGGCCGACCGTGTCGTCACAGAAGAAAAGAGTTGAAACGAAAGTGCGCCGCGGTCAGGTCAAAGCGCTGCGGCGGCAGGTGCCGGAGTAGACGCGGCAGCGGTGTTGAATTTCAGGGTGCGGTGCCAGTATCCGCCGGCGCCGGCGGGCTATCGGTTGCCGCATCGACCGGTTCGGAACCATCGGCCGGATTTTTCGGTTGACGCTGCAGTCGCTTCTGCTCGAGCTTCTGCTCCTGCTTTTTTTTCTTTGCCAGCTCGCGCTGGCGCTTTTCAAACGAGTAGTTGGGCTTGGCCAGGACTTTCTCCTTCAGGAATCGCCCACGTTTGGGCAGGCGCCAAGCTTACCTGCCTTCTTCGCAGCGGTGGGCAC
>JBGSWY010000190.1:0-2353 GCA_041751715.1 Burkholderiaceae bacterium | reverse complement strand
GTTCAGAATTGCATTCGCGCCCATCGATTGCGCTTCGGCGATCATGCGTTCGACCGCCTCATGCCGCGCTTCCTGCATCAATTCCGTATACGCCTTCAATTCGCCGCCGACGATATTCTTGAGCCCGGCGAAAATGTCCTTACCGAGATGTTTGGCGCGCACGGTGCTGCCTTGAACGATGCCGTAGTGCGCGACGACGCGGCGGCCAGGCACAAGCTCGAGGTTGCTGACGAGCATCGCGACTCCCTACTTCGACGCCGGGGTGTCATCGCCCGGCGTAACCGCGCCACCAATCACCTTGGCGGTGCCGACAACGGCATCGGTTGCCACACCCGCCACAGTGGTTCCGACCGACACTGCCGCCGATCCCACTGCGACCGCAGCCGAGCCGACCGCGGCCGTGACGGCCACGACGGCGCAACCGGAAACTGAAAGAGCGAATGCCAGCACCATTAATAATCTCATCGGATTTCCGCGCATTGAATTCCGTTCTGCACAAGTTACCGCGGCACCTGCGGAGGATTCGGATGGAAGCGTGCCATTGCAAGCGTATCCACGTAAACGCCGTTGCGTAGCGCGTGCGCGCGATGCGTGCCTTCCAGTTCGAACCCGAAGCGCCGGTAAAGCGAGATAGCGCGCTCATTGTCCGTATAGACGTTGAGTTCGATCCGCAGATAACCGACCCAGTTGTCGGACCAGTCGAGCAGCCGCTTCATCATTTCCGATCCGATGCCCTGCAGCTGCCGCGCAGGGACGACGCAGATGCCCAGGCCCGCCGCATGGCGCCGACGCATCGACGTCCCGGCGCCGTGAATGCCGGCGCTCGCGATGACTTCGTCGTTCTCGATCGCCAGCAGATGCAAGTGATCCTGCTGTTCCGCCCGCTCTTCAAGCCGCTTACGCCAAAGCTCGATACTCGGATAGGGCATCTGCAACAGGCCCGCGAAAACCTGCGGGTCGCTCATCAGACGAAACATCGACGCCGCGTCGGACGGCGTCGCCCGGCGGTATTCGGTTACAGGCGCTGCTGCGCCCACGATTGCACGCTGGCAAGAGCGCTCGTCAGCTTGCTCGGATCGGTGCCGCCGGCCATCGCCATGTCCGGCCGGCCTCCGCCCTTGCCGCCGACCTGTTGGGCGACATAGTTGACGAGGTCGCCCGCCTTCACCCTGGCAATCGCGTCGGCCGTCACGCCGGCCGCGAGTTGCACACGATCGCCGTCAACCGCACCCAACACGATGACGGCGCTTTTCAGCTTCGTCTTCAACTGATCCATCGTCGCGCGCAACGACTTTGCATCGCCGCCTTCGAGCGACGCGGCCAGCACCATCGTGCCGTTGACGTCAACTGCCTGCGCCGCGAGATCGTCGCCCTGCGAAGATGCCAGCTTGCCCTTGAGCCGCGCGAGTTCTTTCTCCAGCGACTTCACGTTATCTTGAATCTGCGTGATTTTCTGCGCAACTTCCGAGGCCGGTGCCTTCAGCAAAAACGCCGCGTGTTGCAGATCGCGATCGAGCGCCTGCACGTACTCGAGTGCGCCGCGCCCGGTCACAGCTTCGATCCGGCGTACGCCAGCCGCGACTCCACCCTCAGCCACGATCTTAAAGAACCCGATATCGCCGGTGCGCGCCACGTGCGTGCCGCCGCACAGTTCGGTCGAGTGTTCGCCCATCGCCAGCACGCGCACTTCGTCGCCGTACTTGTCGCCGAAGAAGGCGAGCGCGCCGGCCTTGATCGCGTCGTCGTACTTCATCACGTTGGCAGCGACCTGCGCATTCGAACGAATCGCCGTATTGACCATATCCTCGACGCGGCGAATCTCTTCCGGCGTCATCGCTTTATCGTGCGAAAAATCGAAGCGTGTGCGCTCGGAGTCGACCAGCGAGCCGCGCTGCTGCACATGCTTGCCCAGCACGCCGCGCAGCGCCGCATGCATCAGGTGCGTGGCCGAGTGATTGTTGCGCGTCAACTCGCGCGCGATGACATCGACCTTCGCCTGCACCCCGTCGCCGACGCCGAGCGTTCCCGTTTCCAGCGTGCCGTGGTGCCCGAAAACATCGGTCTGGATCTTCTGCGTGTCCGCCACCTTGAAGCGAACCACTTGTGCGCCGCTGATCGATTCAAGGACGCCTTCGTCACCGACCTGCCCGCCGGACTCTGCATAAAACGGCGTCGTGTTCAGCACGACGATGCCGTCAGCGCCTGCTTGCAGACGCTGTACCGGTGCACCTTCCTGATACAGCGCAATGACTTTCGCATCTTCGACCATCGATGAGTAGCCGGTAAACCGCGTCTTGTCACCGGCGTACTCGACGCCGGCCGCCATCTTGAAGCGCGCTGCCGCGCGCGCCTG
>JBGSWY010000189.1:0-1881 GCA_041751715.1 Burkholderiaceae bacterium | reverse complement strand
ATCCGCGCGGCTGGGCTATGACGGCAAGGGTCAGGTCCCGGTGGACACACGGGAGGCTGCCCGCGCCGCATGGACTGCGATGGGACGCGTGCCGTGCGTGCTGGAGAAAAAGCTGTCCTTGCGGCAGGAAGTTTCAGTCATCGCCTGCCGCACGCGGGACGGCGCGGCCACGACGTTTCCGCTGGCAGAGAACGAACACCGCGGCGGAATACTGGCGACGTCGATTGTCCCCGCGCGCGTGGACGAAAGCGTGGCGCAGCAGGCCCGCAAGGCAGCGCTGATGCTGGCCGAGCGCATGAACTATGTCGGCGTGCTGTGCGTCGAGTTCTTCGTGTTGCACGATGCCACGCTGCTGGTCAACGAGATCGCGCCGCGCCCGCACAACTCGGGCCATTACACGATCGATGCCTGCATCAGCAGCCAGTACGAGCAGCAGGCACGTGTGATGGCGAACCTGCCGCTGGCAGACACGACGCAAGTGCTGGCGGCCGTCATGCTGAACATTCTGGGCGACCTCTGGTTCGACGATCGCGTCGAAGGCCAGGCGATGCGCGAGCCCGGCTGGAAATCGGTGCTCGCAGTTCAGGGCGCCAAGCTCCACCTGTACGGCAAGAGCGAGCCACGCAGGGGGCGCAAAATGGGCCACGTTACCTGCGTGGCACCGACGCTTGGCGAGGCGATCGAACGCGCGAATCGTGTCGCACAGGCACTCGGCATCGCACCCGCCAGATAGTCATGCCCCTATGAGCACGCCCCCGATCGATGCCGCCGCCATCACGCGCGCGGTCGAAGCGCTGCGTAGCGGCGGCCTGGTAGCACTGCCGACGGAAACGGTTTACGGACTTGCCGCCGACGCCGACAACGAGGCCGCGGTACGCGCTTTGTTTGCCGCCAAGGGGCGGCCCGCCGATCATCCGGTGATCGTGCATATCGGTGATACCGATGCTCTGCATCAATGGTCGATCGACGTGCCGGAGTCCGCGCACGTGCTCGCACGCACGTTCTGGCCCGGACCGTTGACGCTGTTGCTCAAGCGCTCGGCGCGTGCCAAAGACTTCGTCACCGGCGGTCAGGACACGGTCGGTCTGCGGTCGCCGTCGCATCCGTGGATGCGCGCGGTGTTGCGCGAGTTCGGCGGCGCACTGGCCGTGCCGAGCGCGAACCGCTTCGGTCGCGTCAGCCCCACCACCGCGCAGCATGTGATGCGCGATCTGGGCCTCAAGCCACGCGGCAGCATCGATCTGATACTCGACGGCGGAGCGTGCCCGGTCGGCATCGAGTCGACAATCGTCGATCTGTCCGGAGATGTGCCCACGCTGCTGCGTCCCGGTTCGATCACGCGCGCGCAGTTGCAGCGTGCGATCGGGCGTCAGGTCGTCGATGCGGGCACGCAAGCGCCGCGCGCGTCGGGCCGGCTTGAGAAACACTATGCGCCGCGCACGCCACTCTGGGTGATGGCTGCCGAGGAACTCGCCGCGAAGCTGGGGGCGCCCTGCAAGAAACGGCTCGGGGTACTGGCGCCGCTGCATTTGCTGCAAGGCTGTCGCGCGAATGTTGCGTTGGCCATTGCGGCAGCGGAGAGCGCCGACGACTATGCGCGTTCGCTGTACGCCAATCTGCATCGGCTTGACACCAGCAATGCCGCACGCCTCGTCATCGCCGCGCCGCCCGCCGGGCCGGAGTGGGAGGCCGTGCACGACCGCCTGCGCCGCGCCGAAGCGGGGGCGACGGAAAAGTCATTTAGATAGGATGCTGCACGGAGGACGAATGAAAAACCTTGCCCGGCTTCGGACTTTCATCGACAGCTTCGACGCGCTGGTGAGTACAGCGGGCGCGAATGAACGGCGAATCCTCGACGACGGTGCGCCGCTGCTCGCAGCG
>JBGSWY010000188.1:0-1622 GCA_041751715.1 Burkholderiaceae bacterium | reverse complement strand
GGCATCCACTTGCGAAAGTACTTGCGTGGCATGCGATGAGTTTAACGGCGCGCTCTAGACTAGCCGCGATGGGATCGATGGTCTGACGCGAGCCTGACGCGACTTCCGATGAGACTGGCGGCGCTGGTGGTCTTCGTCCTTGGCGTCTGCGTATTGCAGTGGCAGACAACGCTGCCCAGCGCCATCAGCATAGCCATCGTTGCAGGTGCCGCATCGTTTGTGCTGTTGATTGCCGCGCGGTTTCGGTATTCGCCGCTGGCACGCACTGCAGCGCTGATCGCGATCGCAGCGCTTGGCTTCGCGTACGCCGCCGGCCCTGCCGCTTGGCGCATGGCCGATGAGCTCGCGTTCGACGACGAAGGCCGCGACATCGCTGTCATCGGTTCAATTGCCAGCTTGCCGGTGAAGCTTGAACGCGGCGTGCGTTTCGAATTCAACGTCGAGCACGTATTGACGCCGGACGTTCGAGTGCCGTCTCGCATCCTGCTCGGTTGGTACAGCGGCAACATCGCCGTGCAGCCGGGCGCGCGCTGGTCGTTCACCGTGCGACTGAAGCGGCCACACGGCGCGATGAATCCCGGCGGCTTCGACTTCGAGGCATGGATGCTCGAGCGCGATCTGCGCGCCTCGGGGTACGTGCGCGCCGGGCGCAACGATCCGCCGCGCAGGCGCATGGAGGCGATGGCATGGCAGCCCGGCTACGCTGTTCAGCGTGCGCGCTCCCGCCTTCGCGATCTGCTGCAGCCGCAGCTGGCCGAAAAGCGGTACGGCGGTGTTTTACTCGCGCTGGTGCTCGGCGATCAGCGCGCGATCGGCGACGCCGACTGGACGTTGTTCAACCGTACCGGCATCGGACATCTGGTCAGCATCTCCGGCCTGCACATCACAATGATCGCCACCCTGGTCGGCCTCGTGGTCGGTGCGCTGTGGCGCCGCTCATCGTTTCTGATGGCGCGTTCCGCCGCGCAGACGGCTGCTGTTCTGGCCGGCTTGACCGCTGCATTTCTGTACGCGTTGCTGGCGGGCTGGGGTGTGCCGGCGCAGCGCACGGTCGTGATGCTGGCGACCGTCGGCGTGGCGTGGCTGTTTCATTCCCGCATCGGCGCCGCCACTTCGCTGGCGCTCGCTGCCGCGGTGGTGTGCCTGATCGATCCGTGGGCGGTGTTGGCGGCTGGCTTTTGGCTGTCGTTCGGCGCCGTGGCCGCCATCGTGTGGGTGGTGCAGGGCAGGCCGTTTTCCGCTTTGTCGTCGAGCTGGCGCAATGTCCTGCATACGGCGGCACGGGCGCAGATCGCAGTGCCCCTGGCGCTGATCCCGGCCACCGTTCTGCTGTTTCATCAGTTGTCGGTCCTTGCTCCGCTCGCGAATGCCGTGGCGATTCCGGTGGTCAGTTGGGCGGTGACGCCGCTGGCGTTGATCGCTGCTGCGCTCGCGATTCTCCCCGCGCCGCTGTCGCTGCTCGCGGAACCGATACTCGGCCTCGCCAACGCAATTTTTGCCGTCCTGGCGATCGCGTTGCAGTGGGCCGCGTCGTTTACGTGGGCCGCGTTACCGGTAGCGACACCGCCGTTGCTGCTGATTGCGCGGGCCGGCATCGGCATCGCCTGGCTGCTGGCGCCGCC
>JBGSWY010000187.1:0-7988 GCA_041751715.1 Burkholderiaceae bacterium | reverse complement strand
TGAGGCAGTCTGGCGACGCCGATCGATTCGAGTCCGAGCCGTCGTCATTCTTCGCCGCGGTGCGTGCCATGTACCTGAAGCGAGCCGCTGCAAACCCCGCGCGCTTTTTCATCGTTGATAGCGGGCAATCACCGGACGTGGTGCATGATCAGCTGATGCAATTGATGCGGCGATGGAACTGCTGACGCCGCTGCCGTGGCAGCGCGAGCTGTCGACGCGATGGGCCGACTGGCGCGAGCGGCTGCCGCACGCACTCCTGTTATATGGTGTGCGTGGCATCGGCAAGCGCCATCTGGTGAAGGCGTTTGCGCAGCTTCTGCTGTGCGAGTCGCCGATCGACGGCGCGCCGTGCGGCCGGTGCGCAGGCTGCCATCTGCTCACTTCAGATAACCATCCGGATCTGCGCTGGTTAATACCCGCCGCGCAGATGCCGGCGCGCACCGACGTTGACGTTGGCTCCGATGCGGGCGGCGACGAAGTGCAAGAGGAGACGAAGAGCACGCGCGCGACGAAGGCCAAGCCGAGCCGCGAAATCGTGATCGATCAGGTGCGCAAGACGGGCGACTTCCTCTCGGTCTCCTCGCACCGCGGAGGCCGCCGGGTCGTACTGCTGCTGCCGGCCGAGGCATTGAATGCTGCCGCGGCCAACGCCTTGCTGAAGATGCTCGAAGAGCCGCCGCCCGGGACGGTGTTTTTGGCCGTCAGCGATGAGCTCGATGCAGTACTGCCGACGATTCGTTCGCGTTGCCTGTTGCTGCGTGCACCAACCCCGACCCAGGACGAAGCGGTGGCATGGCTGCGCTCGCTCGGTGTGGAGCGCGCAGAGTCGAAGCTGGCGGAGGCGGGCGGCGCTCCGGTCGGAATCGACGATGGCGATTCGCTCGATGATCGTCGAACGCTCGATCCGGCCATGCGCGAGACGCTGCTCAAATTGCTGAGCCGCGGCCCGGAATTGTCCGGCGCCGAGGTGGCGAGCGCGGTGCCGAAGGACATCGCAGTGGCGCCAGCGATCCGTCTGTTACAGCGGTGGGGATGGGACTTATTAGCGGAAAGGATGGCGGGGCGCGTTCGTTACTATCCACAGCACCAGCGGCAGTTTGTGGCGCTGGCCCGCGCGGTTGAACCCTCACGTGTGGTCGATTGGACCGCGGCGCTGGCGCAAACGCAGGCGGCGAGCGATCATCCGCTGAATTCACGTTTAGTGATCGAAAGCGCGTTACTCGGATACATCGATGCAGTCCGGGCCTGAACAGGACGTTAGATGAGCACTGGCGGCAAGGCGGGGAACGGACAGGCAGCTGCGCCCGGCGGCGCGCGCCCGGCTGTACTTTCGCTGTCGATCAAGGAAAAGGCGGCGCTGTATGCCGCGTATATGCCGTACCTGAAAAATGGCGGCATGTTCGTGCCGACCACGCGCCCGTATCAGCTGAGCGACGATGTCTATCTGATTCTGACTCTCCTGGATGACCCGACCCGAATTCCGGTGGCCGGCAAGGTCGTATGGGTCAGTCCTGCCGCGGGCGGCGGCAACAAGACACCGGGCATCGGCGTGCATTTTCCGGCGGATGAGACCGGCATGAACGCCCGCAAGCGCATCGAGGATGCGCTCGGCTCGGCGCTGAAATCCGCTCGCCCCACGCACACGCTGTAGTCTTGCGCCGTTGCCTTGCCCGGTCGCGTCGCGATCGACTCTTCCATGTTCGTCGATTCTCACTGCCATCTCTCGTTTCCCGAGCTTGCCCAGGATTTGCCGGGCGTGCTGCGGCGGATGCGCGAGAACAAGGTCGTTGCAGCGTTGAACATTTGTACAACGCTGACCGAATTTCCCGCGGTGCTCGCAGTGGCGGAACAACACGACCATATCGTTGCTTCGGTCGGCGTGCATCCCGACTATCAGGACACCGAGGAGCCCACGATCGACCGGCTCGTCACACTGGCAGACCACCCGAAGGTCGTTGCGATTGGAGAAACCGGGCTCGATTACTTTCGTCTAAACGAACCGCTCGAATGGCAGCGCGACCGGTTTCGCACGCACATTCGCGCTGCGCGCAAGTGCGGGAAGCCGCTGATCATCCACACGCGCGCGGCGTCTGCCGACACGATCCGCCTGATGCAGGAGGAGGGCGCCTCCGAGGTGGGCGGCGTTATGCACTGCTTTACCGAATCGCTGGCAGTTGCCGAGGCCGCGATGGCGCTGGGCTTTCACATCTCGTTTTCGGGAATCGTGACTTTCAAGAACGCCCGCGAGCTGCAGGCTGTGGCGCAGGCGGTACCGTTGCAGCGCCTATTGATTGAAACCGATTCGCCGTATCTGGCGCCGGTGCCTCATCGCGGAAAAACCAATGAACCGGGTTTCGTGCCGAAAGTGGCGGAGAAGCTAGCGGAGTTGAAGAGCACGACGGTTGACGAGGTGGCAACACGCTCCACCGAAAACTTTTACCGTCTCTTCAAGGTGAATAAGCAAGCTCTGCCTGAACTTGAGCGGATGTCCCTGCAGAATTGAGCATCCCAATCAATGCGTTAGCATTGATTATTACAGCGGCGTGTCACTAGAGGAGGCCTGTGCCTTGCAGTGCGCCGACGGTCGTCTGCGCCAGTTCGGTTATCTGCACTGTCGCGTTCTGAGCCGTCGAACTGCTCGCCCGCCCGGACCACATCGTCGCGCCGTTCGAAGAATCGATGAGTGCGGTTTCGGCCGCGTACGCCTGGCTCACGCGCGCACCGCCGATCGGAAACGAAATGCCACCGCCGGCCCCAACTCGTCCGGAGCCGCCACCAATCCCGATTCCGATCGATGGGCCGCTGTCTACCGCCACCGGTTGGCCGGAGCTCAGGGTCATGCGAACAATTGCGCGAGCGCCTATTCGCTTGGCAGCTGCAAGGTACGGGTCGGTTCCGGCAGGCGGACTGGCCGGGGCTGACAACTGCGAATTCAGCGTGGGCTTGGCACCGCCCGCCGAGACGGCTGCCGCCAGTTGATCTTCGCAAATCCGCTGCAGCGTCAGATCCTGCGCTTCACAGGCCACCAGCACCGAACCGCCTTGCGCCTTGCGACCGCTGTAATCGGGATTGGTCCACTGAGCGTCCATCTGCGTGGTTGCGCATCCCACCAGCAGACACACTGAGGACCACGCGGCAAGCCGAAACATCGATTTGGATTTTGTTTGCATTGGATACCTCGGACAAAGCCGCAGCATCTTTTGTGCCAGGCAAGGGTTAGATGAGCGGGACCGGTGCGGATCGGCCTTGGCACGTTGAGATTGAGAACTTAGCTTAGGTAATCAGCGTAACAAATTGATTACATGGACATGCAGACAACTCGGCGCTTGCACTGGTGTTCGATAGCTTGGAATGCGCATAATGCATATTATGTCAATGTATATCGTGCACGCTGATTGAGGGATGCGGCGGTCACTCCTCCATTCGCGCTTCAAGGCTCCGAGGGGCGGTCGCGCGCCGTCCATAGTTGAGCCGCCCACACCATCCGCTTACTTGCTGGCGATCAGCATGATCTCGACCAGGGCTTTGGGATCGGCGAGCTTGGCTTCGACGCAGGCGCGTGCCGGGAGGTTTTTCTGGTCGACCCATTCGGTCCACACCTCGTTCATCGGCGCGCGGTTGCGGATGTCGGTTACCCAGATATGGCATTGCATGACCTTCGACTTGCTGGAGCCACACTTGGCCAGCAGGCGGTCGATCTCGTCGAGGATCTCCCTGGTCTGGCCCTTGACGTCCTTGTTCAGGTCTTTCGCCACAATGCCCGCCAGGTAAACGGTGTCGCCATGCTCGACGGCTTGTGAAAGGATGGCACTCGGGTCGTGTCGCGTGATGCTCATTGCTTGGCTCCTTCATAAAAATGAGAAAACGTAGGTTGGCGCGCTGCGCCTTCACGCGACTCGCACACGAGCGCTCGACGCCGCTCATCCGGATCCACGGGCTTTGTCAGATGTGCGTCGAAACCCGCTGTCATCGCCCTCTCCTTGTCTTCCGGCTGTCCATATCCGGTGATTGCAATCAGTCGCGGGCAATCGTTGGTGCTCCTGAGCCTGCGCGCAACCTCGTATCCATCGAGCTTGGGAATCCCGATGTCCAGGAGCACGACTATCAGGCCGCACGAGTTGCACAGTTTCCGAGTCCCCCGAGCAGGCACCAATGGCGCAGTTGCATCTCGCGGGCCTTGGCATCGCCATTACCAGTAGACGGTGGAGTAGCTTGCATCAGATCAAACAGTTAGAGTCAATTTTCCGTTCCTGTCTGGCTTTCAACCTGATCTCCTTCGCATAGGCTGAGGTTTCACGATGCGCCATTTGATGCTGCTGACATTCCTCAACCGGTATGAGGGGTTCGCCTTATGGCTGTTCAGGCTGATGCTCGGCGGGTTCTTGATTTACGGCGTTGCCGACAACGCTGGAGCGTAATCGACGCCAACCGCTTGCGATGACGCTATTGCTCCACCTGGTCGATGCCTCGGAGCGTGTCGGCAGCACTTCCGGCCGGCGCTCGAAGATTGCCGAGATCGCCGGCTTTTTGCGAGTGCTTGATCCGGACGAGATCGAGATCGGCGTGGCATTTCTTGCCAGAGAAACGCGGCAGAGAAAAGCCGGCATCGGTTATTCGCTGATTCAAAGCGCTCAGTCCGCACCTGCCCACAGCTCAACCCTTGAACTGCGCACTGTCGACCGCGCTCTCGCCGAGATTGCGCAAACTGCAGGGCGCGGCTCGATTGGCGTTCGCACGCGGCTGTTGACCGAGCTGTTCGCCGCGGCGACCGAGCGCGAGCAGTCGTTTCTCGCGCGACTGCTGCTCGGCGAGTTGCGACAGGGCGCGCTGGAGGGGTTGATGATCGACGCCGTAGCAACCGCCGCCAACCTTCCCCTCGCCGACGTTCGCCGCGCAGCAATGAGCGCGGGCGGCATTGCCGCCGTTGCCGGGCCCGCGTTGACGCACGGTCTTGCAGGTTTGCAGGCCTTTTCGATCAAGCTTTTTCAGCCACTGGCGCCGATGCTCGCGCAGCCGGCCGACGACTTGACCTCCGCCCTCGCCCGCGTTCCGGCGGCATCGATCGAGTGGAAGCTCGACGGAGCGCGAGTGCAGGTTCACAAGGTCGGCGTGGATGTGCGCGTGTTTTCGCGGACCGGCAATGACGTGACTGCTGCTGCGATCGAAATCGTCGAAGCGGTGAGCGCGCTCGATGCGCACACGCTGATACTCGATGGAGAAGCGATTGCATTGAAGCGCGACGGCGCGCCCTACCCGTTCCAGGACACGATGCGCAGGTTCGGCCGCGTGCTCGACATCGGCCGGATGCGCGAAACGATGCCACTGTCGGTGTTCTTCTTCGATTGCGTCCGTCTGGGCGACGAAGACCTGGTGGGCCGTCCCGGCGCCGAGCGCTTCGAAACTTTGTCTGCTGTTGTTCCGCCGTCGATGGTCATTCCGCGACTGGCGACATGCGATCTGGCGTCCGCGCAGGCGTTTTACGACGACACTGTGCACCGACAACACGAAGGAGTGATGGTCAAGGCGGTCGACGCGCCGTACGAGCCGGGCCGCCGCAGCGCATGCTGGCTCAAGGTCAAGCGCGCGCATACGCTGGATCTCGTTGTCATTGCAGCAGAGTGGGGGCACGGCCGGCGTCATGGCTGGCTGTCGAATTTGCACCTGGCGGCTCGCGATCCTGCCAGCAGCGATTTCATCATGCTCGGCAAGACATTCAAGGGCATGACCGATGCGATGCTCGAATGGCAGACGAAGGAGCTGCTTGCACGTGCAGTCGAGCGCGCGAGCTGGGGCGTGCGTGTCAAGCCGGACTTGGTAGTCGAAGTCACGTTCAACGATTTGCAGACGAGCGCACGCTACCCAGCCGGTCTCGCGCTGCGGTTTGCACGCATCAAGGGCTATCGCTCGGACAAGACACCGTACGAGGCCGACACAATCGACACAGTGCGCGCAATTTATGCAAGCCAGGCGGCACCGCACGTGGCATCGCCTTAGCTTCCGCTTCGACCTGCCCCGCAGAACACGCCCGAGTGTTTCAGGTCGCTTCTGCAGCATCTTCAGCCCTCGCGTGGTGTAGACAAGTAAGCCGGCACATCGAGCGCCATGCTCGCGATATAGTCACCACATGCCCCTTGCGCTTACGCTTACCGCAATTCATGCTTGCAGATCAAACAAAAATAGATAACCAAGGAAGGGACATTTCATGCTGTTCACGCATTCCACTATCGGCCGCTGCCTGTTTTCGGCGCTGGCAGCCGCGCTGATGGTCACGCAGGCAGGTCTTGTCAGCGCACAGGCATACCCGAACAAGCCGATTCGCATCATGGTGCCCTTCCCACCCGGCGGCAGCACTGACTCGATGGCACGGAACCTCGCCGTCGAGTTGACTAAGTCATTGGGGCAGCCGGTGGTCGTCGAGAACAAGGCCGGGGCCAACGGCAATATTGGATCAGGCGAGATTGCGAAGGCGGCGCCTGACGGCTATTCGCTGCTGCTTTCCGGCGTCGGCACCAACGCGATCAACCACAGCCTGTACCCGAGCATGTCGTACGACTCGCTGCGCGACTTCGAGCACATCACGCTGCTGGCCGAGGGCCCGAACGTTCTAATCGTCAATCCGAGTTTCGCGGCCAAGTCGATTCCCGAACTGGTGGCGATGGCGAAGGCGCAACCGGGTAAGCTGAACTACGGTTCGAACGGCAACGGTTCTTCCGGCCGGCTCGCAATGGAAATGCTGCGGCAGTCGACCGGCATGGACATGGTGCACGTGCCCTACAAAGGCGGCGGCCCTTCGATGCTGGCTCTGCTCTCCGGTGAAGTGCCGATGCTGTTCACCAATCAGGACCATGCGCTGCCGCAGGTCAAGGCTGGCAAGGCACGCGCGATCGGCGTGGCCAGCCTGAAACGCAATCCTGCGTATCCCGATATCCCGACCATTGCCGAGCAAGGCGTGCCGGGATTCTCAGCCGTCTCGTGGTTCGGTCTTTCTGCACCGGCGAAAACGCCGCCCGAAATCGTCAGGAAACTGCGCGACGAAACGGTAAAGATCCTGAATCAGCCAGAATTCAAATCACGGCTCGAGTCGAACGGCTTCGTGGTCGTCGGCAGCACGCCCGAGCAGTTTCACGCGTTCGTCAAGGGTGAAAACGAAAAATGGGGCAAGGCGGTCAAGGCGTCGGGCGCGACAGTTGAGTAGCGCGGTGGCGCGTGACACGGCTACCAGGCCGCGCAAAGTACAGGCGCGGAAGACTGCCGAGCAACTCCGCTCATATCGCTGGTACGGCGCGCAGGATGTGCGCGCCTTCGGCCATCGTTCGCGCACGGCGCAGATGGGCTATGACCGCAAGGACTATCTCGGCAAGCCGGTGATCGCCATCATCAACACGTGGAGCGACATCAATCAGTGCCACTCGCACTTCAAACAGCGTGTGGAAGAGGTCAAGCGCGGTGTATGGCAGGCCGGAGGATTTCCGGTCGAGATGCCCGCGATGTCGCTGTCCGAGCCGTTCCAGAAACCGTCGGCGATGCTGTATCGCAATTTCCTCGCGATGGAAACCGAAGAGCTGCTGCGCTCGTATCCCGCTGACGGCGCGGTGCTGATGGGCGGCTGCGACAAGACCACGCCGGGCCTGATCATGGGCGCGACAAGCATGAATCTGCCCGCGATCTTCATGCCGGCCGGCCCGATGCTGCGCGGAAACATGCGTGGGCAGTATCTCGGCTCCGGCAGCGATGTGTGGAAATACTGGGCCGAGATGCGGGCCGGCAACATCACCGAAGAAGTGATGAAGGAAGTGGAAGACGGCATCGCGCGCTCGCCCGGCCACTGCATGACAATGGGCACCGCGTCGACGATGACCAGCGCCGCCGAAGCGCTCGGCTGGACACTGCCCGGCGCGGCGTCGATTCCGGCAGTCGACGCCAACCATCAGCGCATGGCCACCGATATCGGCCGGCGCATCGTCGAGATGGTGTGGGAGGATTTGAAG
>JBGSWY010000186.1:0-1664 GCA_041751715.1 Burkholderiaceae bacterium | reverse complement strand
GCATGAACACCGGCGTTTCCACGGTACCGTGTGCCAGGGCCATCCGGCCTGCGCGCGCCTGCCCGTCTTCTGCGATCAACTCGAACGTGAGGCTCATTGCGGGCGCTCCAGCAACATCGCGTCGCCGTAGCTGAAGAAGCGATAGCGCTGCTCGATCGCGTGCCTGTAGGCCGCGCGGATGCGATCGACACCGGCGAATGCCGAAACGAGCATCAGCAATGTCGACTTCGGCAGGTGAAAATTCGTGACCAGCAGGTCGACGACGCGAAAGCGATAACCCGGCGTGATGAACAGCGCGGTTTCGTCGGCGCCGGCGCGCAGTTCGCCCGCGCGGCCGGCCGCCGATTCGATCGCCCGCAAACTGGTGGTGCCAACTGCGATGACGCGGCGTCCTGCGGCGCGCGCATCGTTGATCGCGTGCGCAGTCGCTGCTGAAATCTCGTAACGCTCCGAATGCATCCGGTGTTCGGCGATCCGTTCGACCCGCACCGGCTGAAACGTGCCGGCACCGACATGCAATGTCAGGTGCGCAAATTCCACATCGCGCGCGCGCAGGCGCGTCAGTAGTTCGTCAGTGAAGTGCAGCCCGGCGGTAGGCGCCGCCACCGCGCCCGGCCGCGCCGCATAGACGGTCTGGTAGCGCGATGCGTCGGTCAAATCGGCGGCATGATCGATGTACGGCGGCAGCGGCACGACTCCGTGCTGCGCGAGTGCAGCGAGGACATCGCTATCGAAGCGCAGCACGAAGAAATCGTCCCGCCGTCCCTCGACAGTCGCGTGCACCGTGTCATCGAAGACAAAACGCGCTTCGGGCGCGGGAGTGTGGCTGGTGCGCACCATCGCGAGGGCAAGCGTGGGTTCAAGCACGCGCTCGATCAGCGCCTCCACCTTGCCGCCGCTCGGCTTTCGACCCAGCAGGCGAGCATTGATCACCTTCGTGTCGTTGAACACCAGCAGATCACCCGGCCGCAGCAACCGCTCGATGTCGCAGAAACTCCGATCCCCCAAAGCGTCGTGCCCTACGCACAGCAACCGGCTCGCCGACCGATCGGCCAGCGGACGCTGCGCGATCAATCCGTGCGGAAGCCCGAAATCGAAGTCGGCGAGAGTGAATTCGGTGTCGGTCTGCATGGCTTTACCGGCCATGATTTGGTGCCGGGCGAGGGACTTGAACCCACACTCTGTTGCCAGAACCGGATTTTGAGTCCGGCGCGTCTACCAGTTCCGCCAGCCCGGCATTGAACTTGGGCGCGGATTATCGCCCATTTGCCCAGTCAGACTTCGAGGTTGTCGATCAGCCGCGTCGTTCCGAGTTTTGCCGCCGCAAGAATCACCAGTGGCTCGCTGGCGGCGACCTCTTCGGCAGTGGGCTTATGCAGATCACGCTGGCGCCGCACTGCGATGTAGTCAACCTTCCAGCCGGCGGATGAAAGCTCGCGTTGCGCGTCCTGCTCAACGCCATCGATATGGGTTTCGCCGCCGAGCATCCGGTCGCGCGCCTGATTGAGCGCTCGATACAGACACGGCGCTTCCTTGCGTTCTGCTTCAGACAAGAACCGGTTGCGCGAAGACAGCGCCAGCCCGTCGGCGTCGCGCACCGTCTCATGCGGAACTATTTCAGTCGGCAGCGCGAACTGACGGCACATGTTGCGCACGATCATCAG
>JBGSWY010000185.1:0-3473 GCA_041751715.1 Burkholderiaceae bacterium | reverse complement strand
ACGATGTTGGCGTGCAAACCCGCCACTGCCGCGCCGGTCGCGCTCGACTTCGGCTTCGAGTGGCTGGTCAACAGGTTCCAGACCATATCGTCGTCAAATCGAAATCGCAGGATCAGTTGGTTCGACCCCGCAATCTTCATCAGTTGCGCCGGGCTTAGCTGGTCGATGATCGTGGCGACTTCTTCCGAAACACCCAGCCGGTACAGCGCTTGTGCCTTGTCGGCACGGATCATGTGCTGCGCCAGCACCAGATAGGCGAGGTTGGCTTCACGGATTTCCTGCAGAAGTTGTTCGTTGCTGGCGGCGATCGTGCTCATTCGGTGGCTCCTGTTTCGCGGTTGATTCGGTGTTGGTGTGATTCGATTGGATGCGTTTCGAAGTGACGCCATTGTGGGAAACCGGCTCAATTCGATGAATCAGCGACGTTCCACCATCCGTGTCAGCCTGCCGCTCGTCGGCTTGTAAGGCAACTTCCTACGCGCTGGCGGAGCGTGTCGACTCAAGTCGGGCAAACCCATGCCGTTAATGAACTGTGCGAGGCACGCGCGCCGCCGGCACGTCGATGGACGAACAGATGGCAAGCGCACTTCGCCAAGATGGTTGATGTGGATTCATGGTTTCCTCCCCGCCTTTGCGCCGGTTCTATCGAACCGGCGCTTTTTTTTGTGCTTGGTTTGAAAAAGCGCTAGGAACGGCCTTCCAATCGGACGATGGCGCCTACCTCATCGCCGCTACATTGCTCGAACGCTGCGTGCACATACGCACGGAGCAATGACGGGGTTAGGCAACGATGCCGAACGATGTATGCGAAGTGGCCGAGATGACTGAATCGGCCCGATCGATCACCGCAGGTGAAGCCGTGCGCTCGAGCCTGTTGCAACACTACGAAGCGATCGCACAGGCGAGCTGCGCGATGCTGGCTGCCGCGCGTATTGGTGACTGGATCGAAGTTGATCGGCAGGAAGAGCGCTGCTGTGCGCTGATCGCCACTCTTAAAGCGGCGGCTCATGGCGCGGACGATCCGGCTCTGCTGAGCGAAGCCGACGATGCGCTTCGCATGCAGTTGCTGCGCCGGATTCTGGCCGACGATGCACAGATTCGCGGTCATGCCGAGCCCTGGCTCGAGCCCATTGCACCGTTCATCTCCACGCCGCGTTCCAGCGCATCAGGCGAATCCGCCGAGGCACGATGAGCCTGACCACGCCGTTTCCGGAACCCGATTCGCCCGAACTCGAGCGCTTTGCGATCTATTCGCGCAGCGAAATCGTCAGCCTTCTGCGTCAGTTGCGCGACAAGCAGGTGCTGGTGACGATGTACTACGATCAGGCAGCCGGCTTTACGGTCAGCAATGTGCTCGACGTCAACGAGGCGTTTGAGGAGCTGATACTCGACCGCACGTCCGACGCAGCGGCGCAGAAGGCAATTTACGCATCGAAGCAACTGGTCGTCGTCGCGTTCCTGGACAACGTCAAGCTGCAATTTTCTGTCGGGACTGCCGAGGCGGTCGATCATCAGGGGCGCGCCGCGCTCCGCGTGCGGTTGCCACAGCAGCTGTTGCGCATGCAGCGGCGCGGCGCGTATCGACGCCAGCCGCCGGCGGTGCGGCCGGCTACATGCCTGGTGCCATCGCCGCGTGATCAGGGTCAATATGAGTCGGTGCGCGTGCTCGACTTGAGCGTGGGTGGCCTTGCGTTGTTCGTGCATCCGGTCCAGTTCGATCTGCCGACCGACCGCGACCTCGAAAACTGCTATCTCGATCTGCCCGATGTCGGTCAGATCACCGTGACGTTGCGCGTGCGCTATGTCGATGCGCAGGCTTCGCCCGATGGCCTGCGTCGCTGCGGGTGCGAGTTCGTCGATTTAAGTGAATCTGCCGCGCGCATGCTGCAGCGATACATGAACAAGCTCGACGCCGCGACGCGCCCACACTCGTCGCCGCCAGACGAAGCCGCCGCTTGACGCGCTCGACTAAAAAGAAAGGCGCCGCACGGCGCCTTTTTATTTACTGAGCTGCGAGTTTTTCTCAGCTATTTCGATGCTGCTGCGGCTGCATACATGTCGTTCCATGTGCGCGAGTACTGTGTGCCGGTGCCGATCCAGGCTACCGTTCCGACCGATAGTGCAGCCGTATACAGAGACGCAATCAACTCGCCGGTATTCTGGCCGCAAGCAATTCGAACGGCGCTCAGCAAGTGCAGATGGTTTTCCGCGTAGCGGCGCTCGACGATCTTCATGCTGCGATTGATCGGCAGCAGCGACTCGGGCAAGCCGGCGACGCCGCGCCGTCCTTCGAGCGCACGCGCAGCGGTGTCTTCGAACCACACGAAGAGTTCGGTCGGCAATGCGACGTGGCTTCCGATCGATGCGCAGTCTGCCACTGAACTTGCAGCGATCGGTGCACCGATCGGACGGGTCGCGCTCTCCGCGAGTTGCTTGACGAGTTGGTTGCGAGTCATCGGTGCATCCTTCGGTTGCAGCGTTATGCCGGTGTCAGATGTGGGATCGGCGTGCGTTCGCGCTTCTTTAAAACGCCGCGCGGCGCGAACTGCCGTCGATGAAGTGGGAAGGCCGGCGATCACCTGCCTTTCTTGCGGTGTCGCTGCGCCGGCAACTCAACGTTGGCCCGCAGGAATTGTTCCGGAGTCGTTGATTCGTCTGGACTTTCGATGGCACCAGCGCCGGTTGTCCCATCGATCGACGACTTGCTTCGATGCGGTCAGATGTCTCGCTTTTTGGCCACCTATCGGTGGATAGCGAGTGATGTGCCGCCCATAAAGTCTGGGCACCATGAAGAACGACGCATTCTTATACGACGCGCTCTATCAGGCGCTGAACAATGGTCAGCTCGACGGCCAGCAGCTTGAGCAGATCCGGCCACGCCCGCTGATCGAGAGCGACTATGTCAAGCAATACACGCCGCTGGTGCGCAGACTGGCGCATCAGATGATTGCGCGCCTGCCGGCCAACGTCGAGCTGGACGACATGATCCAGGCCGGCATGATGGGTCTGATGGATGCAGTGTCGCGCTTCGAGATCACGCAGGGCACGCAGTTCGAGGTGTATGCGGCGCAGCGTATTCGCGGCTCGATGCTGGACGAGCTACGTGCCAACGACTGGCTGCCGCGTTCCGCGCGCAAGAGCCAGCGCGATATCGAGAACGCAATTCACCGGCTGGAAGGCAAGCTTGGCCGCGCGCCGCACGAAGCGGAAATCGCCGGTGAGCTTGAACTGTCGCTGGTGCAGTATCAGCAGATGCTGCACGACGCGCGGGGCGCGCAGCTCGTGTACCTGGACGACCTGGGCGGCAAAGGTGACGATGAAGACTATCTGGAGCGCCACTGGATCGGCGAGTCGCCCGAGCCGGCCGAGATTCTGCGTGACAAGCGCTTTCGCTATGCGCTGGTCGACGCGATCGATGAACTACCTGAGCGCGAAAAGGTGCTGATGAGCCTGTACCACGAGCAGGACCTGAA
>JBGSWY010000184.1:0-2383 GCA_041751715.1 Burkholderiaceae bacterium | reverse complement strand
TCCGCCACGCGGATGCGGTCTGCGGTGACAGCCGGCGGCGACGCGCCGCCGGGCACGGTCATGCCGAGCGCCTCGGCGATGCAGGCCATCGTGCTCGCCGTGCCCATCACCGAGCACGTGCCGACGCTTGCAATCAACTGGTTGTTGACGTCGGCCGTTTCCTCGGCATCAATCTCTCCAGCGCGGAACCGGCCCCAGTAGCGGCGGCAGTCGGTGCAGGCGCCGACCCGTTCACCCCGGTGCGAGCCGGTCAGCATCGAGCCCGTGACGAGTTGTATCGCAGCAATGTTTGCCGAAGCCGCGCCCATCAATTGCGCCGGCACTGTCTTGTCGCAGCCGCCGATCAGCACCACCGCGTCCATCGGCTGCGCGCGAATCATCTCCTCGGTGTCGATCGACATCAGATTGCGCAGAAACATGCTGGTTGGCGCGGCGAAGCTCTCGTGGATCGAGATCGTGGGAAACGGCATCGGCAATCCGCCCGCCAGCATGACGCCGCGCTTAACCGCCTCGACGAGCTGCACTGCGTTGCCATGGCACGGGTTGTAGGCGCTGCTTGTGTCAGCAATGCCGATCACCGGTCGATCGAGTGCCGCGTCCGTGTACCCCGCGCCCTTGATGAATGCCTTGCGCAGAAACAGCGAGAAGCCCTGATCGCCGTAGCTGGTGAGGCCCTTGCGCATGCCCGCCGCATCAGGTGGCGCAGGAGCGTCGGCAGTGTCGTCGGACTTTCTTGGCATCGCTGCGGATTATGGAGCGGGACGGCTTCAGTCAGGCTGCACACGCAGTTCGAACAAGCTCGTCGCTTCCAGGCTCAGCACCTCGGCCTCGTGCTGGTTTCGCATCCGCCAGGTCCAGCGCACGATGCCGAGCGTGGGCCGCGAGCGTGCGGTTCTGACATCGACCACCTCGACTTGCAAACTCAATCGGTCACCGGGCCGTACCGGCTTCGACCAGTTGAGATTGGTCAGGCCAGGCGAGCCGAACGACTCCGAGCCCGCGAGCACGTTGTCGACGATGAGCTTCATCGCCAGGCAGCACGTGTGCCAGCCGCTGGCGATCAATCCGTTCCAGCGGCTTGCTGCTGCGCGCTGCGGATCAAGATGGAACCACTGCGGATCGAACTGGCGCGCGAAGGTGATGATTTCTTCTTCGCTGATTGCGACCGAGCCCGCATCGATCCGCTGGCCGGCGTAAAACTCCTCGAATTTCACTGGTTGAAGCGCACGTATTCGAAGTCCATCGGCTGCTCGTTGACCGTCACCCGCGGTGGCGCGATCCAGCCCGCGTACTTGCCCGGCTCGACGACGCGCGTCATCAGCGATGCAACGAAAGCACGATCGTCATCCGTGGGCACCCAATCGCGCACGCGCGAGTTCCATTCGCTTTCTGCAACCACGCGGCCATCGGGTGACACGCACACGCCCGCCAGCGACCCGATACGGCGATTGAACGCCTTATGTGGAAGCGTGAGCCGATCGGGAAGCTCCGACTTTTCGATGACGCGATTCCAGCGACCGATGCCGGCTTCGGAATCGCGGATGAAATCATCGCGCAGCACTTCGTTCAGCGCATTCAGCAGCGGCACTTCGCGCTCGCGCAGTTCAACCAGACCCGCGCCGGACGACGCATCCAGCACCTTGTAGCTCGCGTGCTTCAGCACATGATCGTCGTTGCGCTTCATCTCCTTGAAGCGGCCTTTCAATCCGGAGCTGTAGAAGATCGCCGCATTCGACGACTGATCTGCGCCGAACAGGTCGATGGTCACGCTGTAGTGAAAATTCAAATAGCGTTGGATCGTCGGCAGATCGATGGCGCCGGCCGCACGTACCTTGGTCGCATCGTCGGTCTTCAACTGCTTCATCACCTCGCACGTGCGTTGAATCACGCGCGACACGCCGGATTCACCGACGAACATGTGATACGCCTCTTCGGTCAACATGAACTGCGTCGTGCGTGCCAGCGGCTCGAAGCCCGATTCGGCCAGCGCGTTCAACTGAAACTTGCCGTCGCGATCGGTGAAGTGCGTAAACATGAAAAAGGCGAGCCAGTCCGGCGTCTTCTCGTTGAACGCGCCGAGGATGCGCGGATTGTCGGCATCGCCCGAGCGGCGCTCGAGCAGCGCCTCGGCTTCCTCGCGGCCGTCACGGCCGAAGTAGCGATGCAGCAGATACACCATCGCCCACAGGTGGCGGCCCTCTTCGACGTTGATCTGAAACAGGTTGCGCAGGTCGTACAGCGACGGCGCCGTGAGCCCAAGATGGCGCTGCTGTTCGACCGACGCCGGCTCGGTATCGCCCTGCGTGACGATAATGCGCCGCAGGTTGGCGCGGTGTTCACCCGGCACGTCCTGCCACACCGGCTGACCCTTGTGATCGCCGAA
>JBGSWY010000183.1:0-1591 GCA_041751715.1 Burkholderiaceae bacterium | reverse complement strand
TCCACTGAATCTCCCAGCCCAGCAGTGCAGAGAAAACAAAATGCGTATGAAACAGCATGCGCACCGGCGCCAGCAGCGCACTCATCAGAATCTCGATCACCACGCTCACCATCAGGCGGATGGTGCCGCCATACGATGCGGCACCGCGAGCGGCGGCGAGGATCGCCGCCAGCAGCTTCGGCAGGACCAGCACCAGTGCCACGGCCATGAAGAGCGCCATCGCATATTCCGGCCGCCATGACGGCCAGAGCGGAAACAGTTGATGCGGCATCACGAAATATTGCGGCTCGACATTCGTATGCGCGACCATCAGCCAGGTAGACAACGCCAGAAAGCCAAGCCAGAGCGGCGCCGACAGATACGCCAGCGCGCCGGTTAAAAACACCCAGCGATGCACCGGGTGCATGCCGCGCGCAAACATCAGGCGCGCGTTCATCAGGTTGCCGTGGCACCAGCGGCGATCGCGCTTGACCTCTTCGAGCAGGTTCGGAGGCGGCTCTTCGTAGCTGCCATCGAGGTCGTACGCGATCCAGACGCCATAGCCGGCGCGCCGCATCAGCGCCGCTTCGACGAAATCATGCGACAGAATTTCTCCGGCGAGCGAGCCCCAGCCGGGCAGCGGCGCCAATGTGCAGTGCTGGATGAACGGCTTGAGCCGGATGATCGCGTTGTGGCCCCAGTAGTGCGATTCGCCGAGCTGCCAGTAATGCAGGCCGGCGGTGAACATCGGCCCGTAGACGTGATTCGAAAACTGCTGCACGCGTGCATGCAAGGTGTCGCGCCCGACGGCACGCGGCGCGGTCTGGATGATGCCGGCATCCGGCCGCGCTTCCATCAGCCGCACCAGCGTCGTCAGGCATTCGCCGCTCATCACGCTGTCGGCATCGAGCACCACCATGTAGCGATACTTCGCGCCCCAGCGCCGGCAAAAATCGTCGATATTGCCGCTCTTGCGTTTTACGCGGCGGCGCCGGTGCCGGTAGAACAAGCGGGATTCGGCACCGAGCTCTTCACGCAGCGCATTCCAGGCGTCGAGCTCGGCCACGCACACGTCGGGATCGCCGGTGTCGGACAGCACGTAGAAATCGAAGTGATCGAGCGCGTTCGCGCGCGCGACCGACTCATACGTCGCGCGCAGGCCGGCGAACACGCGGCGCACGTCTTCATTGCAGATCGGCATCACGATCGCCGTGCGCGCTTCGGGCAACGCAGCGCCAGCCGCTGCCGAGCGCGAGATCAGATGCCGATCTCCGCCGCGCAACAGCACAAAGAATCCCATTACCGCGGTCCAGAAGCCGGCCGCGAGCCAGCAGGTGAGCAGCATGAACACCACAAGCAACGCGTTCTCGCCCCATGCGAGCGCGGTGTCGACGGTCTCGTTGACCGTCACGACATTCGGCAGCAACCCATGCAGGAAGTACGTCGCATACAGCGCGGGGCCGAGCGATAGCGCGAGCAGAACAAAGCGGCGGCGATGACCGGCGCCGCGTGCCGGGCCATCCACATCCTGGAGCCGCGGCTCCAGCCCGAACCGCCGGCGCAGCATCCAGGAAATCGGGCCGATGCGGCCCCCGCGCCGCGGCGCCATCGG